>NZ_LIRL01001158.1 GCF_001419795.1 Streptomyces niveiscabiei | reverse complement strand
GCCACTTGGCCACTGAGCCACCGCGTCAGCCAGGAGTGGCTGAGCCACTTCGCCACTGAGCCACCGCGCCGGCAGGAGTGGCTGAGCCACTTGGCCACTGAGCCACCGCGTCAGCCAGGAGTGGCTGAGCCACTTCGCCACTGAGCCACCGCACCAGCAGGAGTGGCTGAGCCACTCGGCCACCGATCCACTCGACCAGCGAGCCACCCACCCACCCACCGATCCACTCGTCCTGTCCGGGCCGGCCGCGTCACCCGCAGCCGGCCCCGCACTCCCCGCTCCGGGATGACGGCGCATCCCGGCGTACGCACCCGCCCGCACCACCCTGGAGGCACCCGTGCACGGGAACGACCCCACCAACCGCACCCCGAGAAGACGTACCGCGCTGCGCAAAGCCGTCGCGCTGGCGACCGGCGCCCTGCTCGCGGGGGCGTCGCTCAGCCTGACCTCACCTGTCGCCGGCGCAGCCGTCGCCCACGACCCCACCCCGGCACCGTCCGCCGCCGAGGACTTCCAGCAGGTCACCCTCGCGAAGGGCGAGGCGGAGGTCGGGGAGCCGATGTCGCTCGCCGTCCTGCCGGACCGGTCCGTCCTGCACACCTCCCGCGACGGCGAACTGCGCCTCACGGACGCGGCCGGCAACACCCGCCTGATCGGCAAGCTCGACGTCTACTCCCACGACGAGGAGGGCCTCCAAGGCATCGGCGTCGACCCGCAGTTCAGCACGAACCGCTTCATCTACCTCTTTTACGCACCCAAGTTGAACACCCCGGCCGGCGACGCCCCCGAGACCGGCACCGCCGCCGACTTCGCGCCCTTCGAGGGGGTCAACCGCCTCTCCCGGTTCACGCTGAACGCGGACGGCACCCTGAACACGGCCAGCGAGAAGCAGATCCTGGACGTCCCCACCACGCGCGGCCTGTGCTGCCACGTCGGCGGCGACATCGACTTCGACGCGGCCGGCAACCTGTACCTGTCGACGGGCGACGACACGAACCCCTTCCAGTCCGACGGGTTCACGCCCATCGACCAGCGCGAGGGCCGCAACCCCGGCTTCGACGCCCGGCGTTCGGCCGGCAGCACCAACGACCTGCGCGGCAAGATCCTGCGCATCAAGGTGAACGCGGACGGCTCGTACACGGTCCCCGACGGCAACCTGTTCGCGCCCGGCACGGCCAAGACGCGGCCCGAGATCTACGCGATGGGCCTGCGCAACCCGTTCCGCTTCAGCGTCGACAAGGCCACCGGGTACCTCTACATCGGCGACTACGGCCCCGACGCGGGCGCAGCCGACCCGAACCGGGGCCCGGCCGGGCAGGTCGAGTTCAACCGCGTCACCGGCCCCGGCAACTTCGGCTGGCCGTACTGCACGGGCGCGGGCGACGCGTACAAGCAGTACGACTTCGCCACGAAGACCTCGGGCCCGGCCTTCGACTGCAACGCTCCGAAGAACACCTCCCCGCACAACACGGGCCTCGTCGACCTGCCCCCGGCGCAGCCCGCGTGGATCCCCTACGACGGCGCCTCCGTACCGGAGTTCGGCGACGGCTCCGAGTCCCCGATGGGCGGCCCGGTCTACCACTACGACGCGAACCTCGACTCGCCGGTCAAGTTCCCGGAGGCGTACGACGGGGACTTCTTCGCCGGGGAGTTCGGCCGCCGCTGGATCAAGCGCATCTCCAGCGACGCGAACGGCACGGTCCAGTCCATCAAGGACATCCCCTGGTCCGGCACCCAGGTGATGGACATGGCGTTCGGCCCCGACGGCGCGCTGTACGTCCTCGACTACGGCCTCTCCTGGTTCGGCGGCGACGAGCACTCCGCGCTGTACCGCATCGAGAACGCGACCGACGGCCACTCGCCCGTGGCCCAGGCAGCCGCCAACAGGACGTCGGGGCAAGCCCCGTTGAAGGTGAAGTTCTCCTCGGCCGGAACGTCCGACCAGGACGGCGACGCGCTCACCTACCGCTGGGACTTCGGCGACGGCGCGACCTCGACGTCCGCGAACCCGTCGCACACATACCGCAGGAACGGCACGTACACAGCGACGTTGACCGCCAAGGACCCCGACGGCCGTACCGGCAGCGCGAGCGTCCAGGTCGTCGTCGGCAACACCGCGCCCACCGTCGTCATCCAAACCCCCCAGGACGGGCAGCTGTTCAGCTTCGGTGACGCGATCCCGTTCACGGTGAAGGTCACCGACCCCGAGGACGGCAAGGCGATCGACTGCTCCAAGGTCACCGTCCGCTTCATCCTCGGCCACGACAGCCACGGCCACCCGATCACCTCCGCGACCGGCTGCACCGGCACCCTCCAGACCAGCGCCGACGGCGGCCACGACCCGAACGCCAACATCTTCGGGGTGCTCGACGCCGAGTACACGGACAACGGGGGCGGCGGCCAGGCCGCGCTCACCTCGCACGACCGCAACGTCCTCCAGCCCCGGCACCGGCAGGCCGAGCACTACGGCAACTCCAGTGGCGTGACGGTGACTTCGCGGACGTCCGCGAACGGCGCGAAGACCGTCGGCGCCATCGAGAACGGCGACTGGATCTCGTTCACGCCGTACGCGCTGCGGGGCGCGAAGTCGGTCACGGCGAGGGTCGCCTCCGCCGGAGCCGGCGGCACTCTGGAGATCCGTGCGGGATCGGCCAGGGGCACCCTCCTCGGGACAGCCAAGGTACCGGTGACCGGCGGCTGGGAGAGCTACCAGAACGTCACCGCGAAGCTGTCCAGGGCACCGCGCGGGACCACCGCCCTCTACCTCGTCTTCAAGGGCCGCAGCGGTCAACCCCTGTACGAGATCGACGACTTCACCTTCACCACCAACTGAGAGGCACGCCCCCATGATGCGCGCACTGAGCGCGGTCGCGGGCGCCACCCTGCTCCTCGGCGCTCTCGCCGAACCAACTGCCCTGGCCCGCCCGGACGATACGGCGCCCCGCGTCCTCGTCTTCTCCAAGACGGCCGGCTTCCGGCACGACTCCATCCCCGACGGCATCAACGCGATCCGTGAACTCGGCGCCTCCAGCGGCGAGTTCAGGGTCGACGCGACAGAGGACGCGAGTGCCTTCAGCGCCGCGAACCTCCGCCGCTACGCCGCCGTCGTCTTCCTCTCCACCACCGGGAACGTCCTCGACGAACCCCAACAGGCCGCGTTCGAGCGGTACATACACAAAGGAGGTGCCTACGTCGGCGTCCACGCAGCCGCCGACACCGAGTACGACTGGGCGTTCTACGGCGGCCTCGTCGGCGCCTACTTCCGCGGCCACCCGGCGGTCCAGCCGGCCGACATGGTCGTCGAGGACCACGCCCACCCGGCGACGTCCGGTCTCCCGCCGACCTGGCACCGCACCGACGAATGGTACGACTACCGCTCCAACCCCCGTTCTTCCGTACGGGTGTTGGCGTCCCTGGACGAGTCGTCCTACACCGGCGGCGGCATGAACGGCGATCACCCGATCGCCTGGTGCCAGACCTACCAGGGTGGCCGCGCCTTCTACACCGGCGCCGGACACACCAAGGAGTCGTACACGGACCCCGGTTACCGGGCGCACCTGCTCGGCGGGATCCGGTACGCGATCGGCGCGGCCCAGGCCGACTGCCGTCCGGAGAGCGGCTACACGAGCCTCACCGACGGCGACTGGCGGCAGGCCGGCCCCGGCTCCTTCACCCGCTCCACGGACGGGACCTGGACCTCGTCCGGCGGGATGGGGCTCCTCTGGTACGCGGGGCGCTCCCTCTCCGCGTACTCGCTGAAGCTCGACTGGAAGATGACCGGCGACTCCAACTCCGGTGTCTTCGTGGGGTTTCCGGCCTCCGACGACCCCTGGTCGGCCGTCGATCACGGGTACGAGGTGCAGATCGACGCCACCGACGTCCCCTGGCGGACGACCGGCGCCGTGTACGGGTCCAAGTCCGCCGACCTGTGGAAGCGCGACCGCGCGCTGAATCCGCCGGGGGAGTGGAACACGTACGAGATCCGGGTGGAGGGCGAGCGGCTGCGCGTCTGGCTCAACGGCGTGCGGATCAACGACTACACCAACCGTGACCCCGCGCGCAGCCTGCGCGACGGACACATCGGGCTCCAGAACCACGGGCCCGGCGACGAGGTGTCGTTCCGCGACATCCGCGTCAAGGAACTGCCCGCCGAGGGCCGTTGAACGACGGCGGGCGGGAGACGCCGGACTCCCGCCCGCCGTCCCTCTCAACTCACGTACACCGCAAGGAGGTTGCCATGCCCGACGTAGGCGTCTGGCTGATCGGCGCACGCGGTTCCGTCGCCACCACCGCCGTCGCGGGCTGCGCGGCCGTGACCGCCGGACTCCGTCCCCCGACCGGACTCGTCACGGAGAAACCGGAGTTCACGGACTCGGGCCTGCCGCCGCTGACGTCACTGGTCTTCGGCGGCCACGACATCTCGGACACACCCCTCGTGAAACGGGCGGAGGAACTGGCGGCGGAGGGGGTGCTGCCGATGGGGCTGGCGGCGGCGGTAGAAGCCGAACTGGCTGCCGCTGAGCGGGAGATCAGGAT
>NZ_LIRL01001157.1 GCF_001419795.1 Streptomyces niveiscabiei | reverse complement strand
CCCTCCCCGACTACTGCACGGACGAGAGCCTCACCCACGAACTCCCGCCCCAGGCCCCCCACTTGATCCGCCTGGGCTCCCTCCTGGAAGACACGAGCCTCGTCCTCGACGGCACCACGGGCGCGGTCCTCTCCTACACGTTCCCCGACAAGACCCTCCGCCCCCTCAACGCGGACATCTCCACGCTCGCTTTCACTTTCTGGCTGATCCACCGAGAACGCACCCTCGACGCCCTCCACGACCTCACCCACACCTACGACCAGCTCACGGAGGCGATGAACCACACCCTGGCCGCCGTCGACCCCACCGCCGTCCTCCTCACCGAGGACGACGACTGGCGCTACTGGCCGGAGGTCTTCGGCGACGAGGCGGGGGGAGGGCTGTACGCATAGAGGGCGCCCCCCTGAAGGAGCGCCCCCTCTCGATCACAGAGGCCGTGGCGGGAATCGAACCCACGTAACTCGCTTTGCAGGCGAGCCCCTAAACCACTCGGGCACACGGCCGGGGAGTTGCTGTTCTGTTGTTCGGCCGTGGTGGGAATCGAACCCGCGTAACTCCCCGCGAGCGGAGCTCGCTATTGGATGCAGCGCAGGCGAGCCCCTGAACCACTCGGGCACACGGCCAAGTTTCGGGGTGTTCCCCGGACTTCGTGAGAAAACCGTATGGCCGGCTGGTCGAGGGGATCAAGCGTGTGGGGTGCGCTGCAACGGGACTGCCATACGGCGTTCATGAACGGGGTGTGGGGTAAGTCGGTCGCTCTGAGTGGCCCGCACCTTTAACCTCGACCCCTATGAACCAGCTCCACCTGCCCCCTGACCTCCACCGACCCCTCGAAGACCTCGCCGATGCCACTGGGCGGTCGGTGGAGGACGTCGTGGGGGAGGCTCTGCGGATTCACCTGGCCCGTGAGGAGAGCCGTGTCCTTGATGTGGCTCGGCGTCTCGGGCAGGCGCACGCCGAGTTGTTGAGGAGGTTGGGGGAGTGACCAGGTTTCTTACGGTTGCCGAGGTGGAGCAGGTTGCCCGTGTTGCCTTTGGCGGTAAGGGTCCTGATGCTCGGGACCCCGGGCTGCTCGCGTCTGCCGTGCACCGGCCGCGCGCGAGGATGTTCGGGACCCCGGCGTACACGGACACGTACGAGCAGGCCGCAGCGCTGCTGCATGCGCTTGCTGTGAATCACCCCCTCGTCGACGGGAACAAGCGCACCGCATGGCTCGCGGCGGTGGTGTTTCTCGGGGTGAACGGGGTCGGGATGGAGGCGTGTGATCAGGACGCGGCGTATGGGCTGGTCGTGGACGTGGCGGCCGGGATCGAGGGGGACATCGGGGTGATCGCGGGGCGGCTGAGGGAGTTGTGACGTGGGTCCCAACCGGGGGC
>NZ_LIRL01001156.1 GCF_001419795.1 Streptomyces niveiscabiei | reverse complement strand
CCCTCGTCCCACTCCCCGGCACACCGCAGCACCGGCAACTCCCCGCTGGCATCCGCGACTTCGATCCGCAGCTCCCCCTGAGCCAACGTCACCTCGACCCGGATTTCCCGCCCCGGCAACGCCTTCGCGTTCACCGCGTTCGTCGCCAGCTCCGACACCAACACCTCGGCGTCGTAGGCGACTTCACCCCCGACCCGCCACCGGACGAGCTGCCTGCGCAGGTCGTCGCGGGCCCGGGTCACGCTGTGACGTCGGCGGGGGTACTGGTAGGCGGCGGTCCGCGTGGACACGGCGTTCGCGGGCATGGCTCATCCCCTTTGTTCCGGGTGGCTTGCGCTACGCAACGAAGCTAGCCGTGTTCGAAACGTGCCCACAACCTACTTGGCTCACAAATTTGCACTAGATCTGATGTTCTATCTGTACCCAGGTGCATCAACGCGGCAGACTCTCCAGCACAGTTGAGAGGAGCAGGCACATGCCCGTTGGGGGAAAACCGACCGTGCGCAGCCGCAGGCTGGGCATCGCACTCCGCCGCCACCGTGAAGCAGCCGGCCTCGACCAGTCGGCCGCCGCCGAGGCCATCATGAAGTCGGTGAGCAAGGTGAGCCGGGCGGAGAGCGGCCAGGTGTCGGTATCGGCCCTGGAGGTCCGGACGCTGCTGGACTGCTACGGGGTGACGGACGAGAACGAGCGCGAGCGGCTGCTGAATTGGGCGAAGACCAGTAATGAGCGGGGCTGGTGGGTCGACTACCAGGACACGCTGCGTCCGGACTACGCGGACCACATCACGCTGGAGAGCGACGCGACGTACATCCTCGACTGGGACCCGGTTCTGATCCCGGGGCTATTGCAGACGGCGCAGTACGCGGAGAAGGTCATCGCCATCGGCCCGAAGTTCCTCCCGGAGGAAAGGGTGGCCGAGCTGGTCGAGGTCCGAATGCAGCGGCAGCGCAGGCTCGACGAGGGGGAGGTGCAGTACACGGCGATCCTCTGGGAGCCCGCTATCACCGCGCTGGCCGATGGTTCCGAGGTGTACGTGGACCAGTTGCAGCACCTGTTGAAGGTGGGACGCCGACAGAACGTGACGCTTCAGATCCTGCCGCTCTCGGCGTTCCTGACCGCGACGATGTCCGGGGCGTTCACCGCCTTCTCGTACGGCGTGGAGCCTTACGCGGAGGCTGTGGCTGTCCAAACTTCCTCGAACACGGCCGTAGTTGAGGCTCCGGATGACCTGGCCCGGTACGCCAACGTTTTCGATCGGCTACGCTCGGCAGCACTGTCGCCGACGCAGTCCGCTCGCCGGATCCGCCAGGCGCTGGACAACAAGGACCAGCAGACGTAAGAGGTACCGTGACCCCCGAGATTGAGCTCGTCAGCGAGTTCCGCAAGTCGTCGTACTCGGCCCAGGAGAACGCCTGCGTCGAACTCGCTCACACCTCCCTCGGGGGCCATGCCGTCCGCGACAGCAAGCACCCCTCCGGCCCCGTCCAGTTCTTCAGTGCCGAAGCATGGACCCGGTTCATCCAGTCCGTGACCGCAACCCCCTGAGCAGGCCGCGCCGGCGGACGGGGCCCTGCCCGATCGCCCGGCAGCCGAACTGGAGATCTGCCCGCACCCGGATCTGATGCACGGCTGATCCCGACGCTCCCCGCCCCGCCGGCCGGAAGATCGTGCCCAACTCCCCGGCGCCCCCGCAGAACATGCGGACCAGCGCCGCACACCGGTCGA
>NZ_LIRL01001155.1 GCF_001419795.1 Streptomyces niveiscabiei | reverse complement strand
GCGTGAGGACGCTGGGGCGCTTCGGGGTGCCTTCGATGGCCCGCGTGAGGACGCTGGGGCGCTTCGGGGTGCCTCCGAGGGGTCGCGTGAGGGCTCCGGGGGGCGTCGGCGTGCGCGTTCGGGAGCCCGCGAGGGCGACTGGCCGCGGGCCGTCCGCAACGGTGAAGGGCTGCGGATCGTGCGGCTCGCCAACTTCGTCGCGCCTGCCTCCGGTGGGTTGCGTACCGCCCTGCGGGAGCTCGGCAAGGGGTTTCGCGAGGCGGGGCACGAGCCCGTGCTGATCGTTCCCGGGCCCCGTTACACCGACCAGGACACCGAGCAGGGGCGGGTCATCACCCTGCCCGGGCCGGTCGTCCCCGGGACCGGCGGGTACCGCGTGCTCACCGACAAGAGCCGCGTCGCGCGCCTCCTGGAGGAACTCGGCCCCGACCGGCTGGAGGTCTCCGACCGGACGACCCTCAGGTGGACCGGCCGCTGGGCACGCCGCGCGCGCGTACCCGCCGTGATGGTCTCCCACGAGACCGCCGACGGCGTCCTGCGCACCTGGGGCCTGCCCGAGGGCGCCGCCCGGCGCGCCGCCGACGCCCTCAACGTCCGTACGGCGCACACCTACGCGCGCGTGGTGTGCACCACCGAGTTCGCCGAGCGGGAGTTCGTCCGCATCGGGGCCCGCAACGTCGTCCGCGCCCCGCTCGGCGTCGACCTCGTCCAGCGCCACCCCTCGCTGCGCGACCCCGCCCTGCGGGAACAGTACGCGCGCGCCGACGAGATCCTCCTCGTCACCTGCACCCGCCTGTCCGTCGAGAAGCGGCCCGGTACGGCGCTGGACGCCCTGGAGGCGCTCCGCGCGCGGGGCGTTCGGGCCCGGCTCGTCGTCGCCGGGGACGGGCCGCTGCGGGCCCGCCTCGAACAGCGGGCCCAGGGGCTGCCGGTGACGTTCCTCGGGCACGTCGGCGACCGGGGCGTCCTCGGGGCGCTCCAGGCGTCCGCCGACGTGTGCCTCGCCCCCGGGCCCGCCGAGACCTTCGGGCTCGCCGCGCTGGAGGCCATGGCCTGCGGGACGCCGGTCGTCGTCAGCGCCTCGTCCGCGCTGCCCGAGGTGATCGGCGGCGCGGGAGCCGTCGCCGCCGACCGGGGCGAGGCGTTCGCGGACGCCGTCGAGTCGCTTCTCGCGCGGCGCGAGGAGGAGCGGCGCGGGGAGGCGCGGGCGCGGGCGGAGTGCTTCGGGTGTGGGAGGGGGCGGTGGATGCGTTCCTCGCGGCTCACGATGCGACGCAACCGTCTCGTCCCGACGTGTCCGACGCGACGGTCCCGTCCCGTCCCGGCGTCTCCCGGAGCCTCGCGTGAACCCCGTCCGTTTCGTTGCTCTCGGGGACTCGCTGACCGAAGGGGTCGGCGACCCCGTGGGGGACGGCTGGCGCGGCTGGGCGGCGCTCCTCGCGGGCGGGCTCAGCGGGGAGCCGGTCGCGTTCACCAACCTCGCCGTCAGCGGGGCGCAGACGCGGGACGTGGTGGAGCGCCAGCTCCCGACGGCCCTGGCGCTGCGGCCCGACGTCGCCTCCGTCGTCGTGGGCGTCAACGACACCCTCCGCTGCACCTTCGACATCCAGGCCGTCGCCAACCGGCTCGACACGGTGTACGGCGCCTTCGCGGGCCGGGGCGTGACCCTGCTGACCGCGTGCCTGCCCGACCCGGGGGAGATGCTGGGTCTCCCCGGCGCCCTCGCCCGCCCCCTGGCCCGGCGCCAGCGGGCCGTCAACACAGTCGTGCACGCCCTGTCCGAACGGCACGGCGCTATCCACCTCCACGCCGCCGAGGGCGCCTGGATCAGCGACAGGACGATGTGGAGCGCCGACCGGCTGCACCCCGGTGAACGGGGGCACCGGCAGCTCGCGACACGGTTCCACGCGCTGCTCCGCGAGTCGGGGCGGGCGACGGGGCCCGCGCCGTCCCCCGACCCCGAGTTCCCGGAGCCGACCCGGTCGGCCAGCCTCTGGTGGCTCGCCACCCAGGGCAGTGCCTGGGTGGCCCGGCGGTGCACCGATCTGCTGCCTCATTTGCTGACCCTGGCCGCCGACGAACTGCGTCACCGCGCGCGGGGGACCAGCGCGCGGCTGGATCTGCGGGCCGCGGCAGCGGTTTCGGCGGCGTTGGGGGCGGTGTCGGTGGGCGCCGTCTCGATGGGGGAGAGGCTGGCGGACGTGGCGTGAGCGGTTGACGGAGGAGGCCCGCTGCGACGCGGGCGTTCACAGCGCTGAGTCCGGCACGGTGAAGGCGCGCGCCACGCGTTCACGGCGTCGAGCCGCGCATGGCGCGCGCCTTCACCGCCGCCGCACCTCCACGAACCGCACCGGCGTCCCCGGCACCGCCTGAGCCGCCGCCGTGAGATCCCGCGCGCGGACGACCCCGATCACCGGATACCCCCCGGTGGTCGGGTGGTCGGCGAGGAACACGACCGGATGCCCGTCCGGCGGGACCTGCACGGCGCCCAGGACCATGCCCTCGCTGGCGAGTTCACCGGTCCTGGCCCGCTCCAGGACGGGCCCCTCGGTGCGCAGGCCGATGCGGTTGCTGGCCGGGGAGACCCGGTACGCGCGCGTGGTGAACGTTTCGAGGGCCCGGGGGGTGAACCAGTCGGCGCGCGGGCCCGGGGTCACGTGGAGGACCAGTTCGGCGGGCGGCGCCGGTCGGGGTGCCGTGTCCACGCGCGCGCGTGGGGGCGTCGGGCAGCCCAGAGGAAGGACCGTGCCGTTCGCCAGCGGGGCGGGGCCCAGGCCCGACAGGAGGTCCGTGGACCGGCTGCCGAGGACCGGTTCGACGAGGAAGCTGCCCGAGACGGCGACGTACGAGCGGACACCGGACGTCGCCGCGCCGACCTCCAGCAGGGCTCCGGCCGGGACGTGGACTGGGGCACTCCAGGGTGCCGGGCGCCCGTCCACGGTCACCGCGCAGGGCGCGCCCGCGACGGCCACGGTGACCGTGCAGCGGGGGCGCAGGGCGCAGCCGTCGAGGGTGGTCTCCAGGACGGCAGCGGAGGCGGGGTTCCCGACGAGCCGGTTGACGAGGGCGGCCGTACCGGGGTCCAGCGCGCCCGAGCGCGGTACGCCCAGGTGGGCGTGGCCGGGGCGGCCCTGGTCCTGGAGGGTGGTGAGAACGCCGGCACGGACGACGGCGAGAGCGCGATCGGTCACGTCCGGGCTCCAGGGTCCACACGGCCCACGGCGACGTCCTGCCCGGCCGGGACGTCATGGCCCACCGCGACCTCCCGGTCCGCCGGAACGAACCGCACGCGCGTCCCCGGCGACAGCAGCGCGGCCGGCGTGCGCGTGTGGTCCCACAGCACCGCGTCCGTCGTGCCGATCAGCTGCCAGCCGCCCGGCGAGGAGCGCGGGTACACGCCGGTGTACGGGCCCGCGAGGGCGACCGAGCCGGCGGGGACGGCGGTGCGTGGCGTGCTGCGGCGGGGCACGTCGTAGCGCGCGGGCAGGCCTGTGAGGTACCCGAAGCCGGGGGCGAAGCCGCAGAAGGCGACGCGGAACTCGGTGGACGCGTGGATGCGGGCGACCTCCTCCTCGGTGACGCCCCAGTGCGCGGCGACGTCGGCCAGGTCCGGGCCGTCGTAGCGCACCGGGATCTCCACGGCCGCCTCGGTCCGCGCGGCGACCGGCGGGATCTCGGCGTCCGCCAGCTCGGCGGCGAGCGCGGAAGGGTCCGTGAGGCCGTCCAGGAGGACCGTACGGGCCGCGGGGACGAGTTCACGGACCGTGAGCAGTCCGGCGGAGCGGCGACGGCTCAGCTCGGCGTGCAGCGCCTCGGCCTCGGCGCCGGAGGCCACCTCGACGAGGAGCGCGTCGTCGCCGACGGGGAGGATGCGGAGGTTCGTGCTCATGGGTGCCTCTCCCGGCCGGCCCGTACCTGTGCCCGCGTCGGTGGCCTGCCGGGGCCGTGTTCCCGCCGTCCGCCCCGTACGGCGGTCCCGCGCGGCCGGCCCTGCGCGGAGCCCTCACCGCGACCGCCCTCACGCGCGCCTCTCACCTCGACCGTAACTCTCCTCACGCGAACGCCCCCACCCG
>NZ_LIRL01001154.1 GCF_001419795.1 Streptomyces niveiscabiei | reverse complement strand
CGGACGGTCGCCGGGTGCCCGGCGAAGTCCAACGGCCGGGAGAAGGCCCGGTAGTTGACGACCACCGGCCACGCCGACCCCGGCGTTCCGGCCAGGCCGAGGTCCCGGTGGATGTCCTCGCCCCGGTAGCGCTGGTGCCGCAGCGCCGACCACACCTCGCGGTCCACCCCGGCCGGGGTGGACCGCGAGGCGCAGGGGGACGACGTTGGAGACGAGGCCGGGGAAGGCTGTGAGGACGCGGTCCGACCGGGAACGGCCGGTGACGGGGAGGCCGATCAGGAGGTCACGGGCCCCGGTGAGCCGGTGTACGTGCAGGGCCGTGGCCGCGATCAGCGTGCGGGAGGCGCGGGCGCCGGTACGTTGTGCAACCGCTTGCAGCGGGTTTCCGTCCAGGGGGAGCGGGACGACGCGGGGGCGGACCGTGGGGTCGGTCGTCGGGCTGCCGAGGTGCGCCGGTTCTGGGAGGCCGGCGAGGTGGTCGGCCCAGTGCGCGCGGTCCGCCGCGCGGCGGGCGGAGGCGCGGTACGCGGCGTCCGCGTCGACGGCTGCGCGCAGGGTCGGGAACGGCGCCGGGTCCGCCGTATCGCCGCAGGCCAGGGCCGTGTAGACGGCGGCTGCGCGCTCGGCGAGGAGGACGAGGCCGACGCCGTCGGTGACCAGGTGGTGGTAGGCGTGGTACCAGAGCCAGTGGTCGTCGGCGAGGCGGATCAGGGCGTGCGAGTGGAGGGAGTCGCGGGCCGGGTCGAGGGGGCGCAGCCGGTCCGCGTGCATCCACCTCACGGCCTCGTCGAGAGAGTCGAGGTCGAGGCGGGCAAGGTCAGGGTCCTGGGTCTGCCGGAGGGTCTGACGTGGCCCGTCGGGGCCGTCGCCGAACACGGCGCGCAGGCCGTCGTACTCGGCCACGGCCTGCCGCAGCGCCGTCGCGAACAGGTCCGGGTCGACGGGGCCGTCGATCTCCAGGTACTCGCCGATGCGGTACACCGGGAGCACGCCGGGCGTGCGCTGTTCGGCGAGCCAGATCTCGCGTTGGGCCGCAGTCGTAGGAAGAGCGGCGCCGTCGCGGGCAGACATGGGAGTACCTCCGGAAGTGGTGCGGAAGAGAAAAGGGAAAGAGGAGTGAAAACGGTTACTCGAGTTGCCGTCGAGGAGGCGGGAGAGGGCAGGAACAGGCCGAGGACAGCCCCGGACTTGCCCCCGGCGTCCCCGAACTCCGCTGCCTACGCGGCCCGTTCCCCCGACTGCAAGCTCCACAGCGACGCGTACAGCCCGCCCCGTTCGAGCAGCTCCGCGTGGGTCCCCTCCTCCGCGACCACCCCGCCCTTGTCGAGGACGTGGATGCGGTCGGCGCCCCGGATCGTGGACAGCCGGTGGGCGATGACGACCAGCGTCCGCCCCTGTGCGAACGACCTCAGGGCGCGCTGGATCGCCGCCTCGGTCTCGTTGTCGACGGCGGAGGTCGCCTCGTCGAGGATGACGACCGGCGAGTCCTTGAGGATCGCGCGGGCGAGGGCGATGCGCTGGCGCTGACCGCCGGAGAGGGCGGCGCCGCGTTCGCCGATGCGGGTGTCGTAGCGGTCGGGCAGGGTGTCGACGAAGGGGTGGGCCTCGGCGGCGCGGGCGGCGCGCTCGACGTCGTCGTCGCTCGCGTCGAAGGTGCCGTAGCGGATGTTGTCGGCGATGGTGCCGTCGAAGAGGAAGGGGTCCTGGGCGACGAACCCGACGGCGCGGCGCAGGTCGTGGCGGTCGAGGTCGCGGATGTCCCGCCCGTCCAGCAGGACTTGGCCCTCGGCCGCGTCCTGGAAGCGCATGAGGAGCCGGGCGACGGTGGTCTTGCCGGAGCCGGTGGCGCCGACGATGCCGGTGACGCCGCCGGGTGCGATGTCGAGGGAGAAGTTCTCCAGGACGGGCGGGCGTCCGGGGTAGGCGAAGGTGACGTCCTTGAGGGAGATGGCCCCTTGGACGGCCGTACGGTCCAACTCCTCGTCCTTGCCGCCGGGTTCGGCCGGCAGGGCGCGCAGGTGCTGGACGCGGTCGTAGGCGGTGAGGGTGCGCTGGTACTGGTCGACGATCGTGCCGAGCCGGGTGAGGCGGAACAGGACCTGCTGGGGCAGGCCGATGAGGGGGCTGAACACCTCGAAGGGCAGGGCCCCGTCGAGGACGGACCGGCCGCCGAGGAGGAGCATGCCGACCATGGAGGCGGTCGTCGTCGCGCGGACCGTCTCTCCGTGGCGGACGGTGTGCCGGTCGGTACGGCGGTTGCTGAGCCGGTACTTCTCGCCGAGCTCGTCGAGGCGGGCGGCCTCGTACTCCTCGGTGCAGAAGCTCTTGACGGTGGCGCTCGCCTGGAGGCTGTTGACCAACTGGCTGTGCAGCTGGGCCCGGTGCTCGCTGGAGACGGCGTAGTCGTCGGCCACCCGGTCCTGGTGGCGGAACGACAGCCAGGCGACGATCGGCATCGGCAGGAACGCGATCCACGCGATCTGCGGGGCGAAGACCAGGAACGCGGGCACCAGCACGAGGAAGCTGGTGCCGAGTTGGACGGCGTCATTGGCGCAGGTCGCGAAGAACCCGCCGAGCTCGGCGACCTCGTCGGTGAGGACCCCGGCGATCCGGGTGGTGCGCTCACCCTCCAACTGGCCGAGTTCCAGGCGCTGTACGTGGGCGTAGGTGGAGTCGCGCCAGTCCTGCTGGACGGCCTGCCCGAGCCCGCGCCACTGGGTGTTCGCGGCGTACGACAGGACGGCGACGGCGGCGCAGGCGACGGCCGCCGCACCGGAGAGGAACCACAACTGGGCGGTGGCGCCGGTGATCCCGAGGGCGAGGAGCGGCGGGCAGGACCCCTTGATGAGCACCAGCGCGACCCAGCCGAGGAACAACCCGCAGGCAACCTCGGCGAGTTGGCAGACGGCGGAGAGCCCGGTGGCGAGGGCGAGCTTGGACCGGTGAGGGCCGACGAGGTCGAGCAGGGCCCGGAGAGGGGACCGCCGGACCCCGGCACCCTCAACCGCCCCCGCACCC
>NZ_LIRL01001153.1 GCF_001419795.1 Streptomyces niveiscabiei | reverse complement strand
GGGCGTTCTCCCGAAGGGGGCGGGGCGCGCAGGACGGCGCGGGAGGTGCGGGAGGGCGTGAACTCGGCGTGTCCGCGCGGCAGTTCGGCGGTGCCGGGGTCGCCTGGATACCCTGCGGGAATGAGCACCTCCGACTACGCCGCGTACATCGCCTCCCTGCCCCGCATCCTCGCCGGCGCCGCCGCGCTCTTCCGGGACGCCGAGGGGCGGGTGCTGCTCGTCGAGCCCAACTACCGTGAGGGGTGGGCGCTTCCGGGCGGCACCATCGAGTCGGACACCGGCGAGACACCCCGCCAGGGCGCCCGCCGCGAGACCCTGGAGGAGATCGGCCTCGACCGTCCGCTGGGCCGGCTCCTCGCGGTCGACTGGGTCCACGGTCCGGCTCGGCCGCCGATCGTGGCGTACGTGTACGACGGCGGTGTCCTCGACGCGGACGACCTCAAGGCGATCCGGCTCCAGGAGGAGGAGTTGCTGTCCTGGCGGCTGGTCCCCCGCGAGGAACTCACGGCTCGCCTGCCCGGGACGTTGGGCTTGAGGGTCCTGGCGGCCCTGGACGCGCTGGCGGAGGGGGCGGGGACGGTGGAGCTGGAGAACGGAGTCGCGGTGTCCTGATCGGACGTATCGGGCTCAGCCCTGTTCGGTGTGCGGCTTCGCGTCGATCTCGCGCAGGGCGTCGTCCCGTTCCGCGACGCGCGCCTCGGTGCGGTGGCCGCGTTGGATGTAGTCGCGCAGGACGAGTTCGACGGCGTCCTGCGGGGTGCCGACCCCGGCCAGCACCATGGCCTCGACGACGAGTTCGGCGTCGAGGGAGACGGAGACCTTTGCCATGGCGTGACGCTATCACCGGGGCCGGGGCGTCGGATATCCGTTCGCCCGCCCGGTCGGGGGCACTTACGCTCGGCCCATGACCAAGCCCCTCGTCGCCATCCTGACCGGCGCCGGTATCAGCACGGACTCCGGAATCCCCGACTACCGCGGCCCGAACGGCCTGTGGCGGGGGGACCCGGACGCCGAGAAGCTCGTGACGTACGAGTACTACATGGGCGACCCGGAGATCCGGCGGCGTTCCTGGCGGATGCGGCGGCAGAGCGAGGCGCTGCGGGCCGAGCCGAACGCCGCGCACCGGGCGATCGTGGAGCTGGAGCGGTCGGGCGTACCGGTGCGGGTGCTCACGCAGAACGTGGACGGCCTCCACCAGCTCGCCGGGCTCCCGGCCCGCAAGGTCCTCGAACTCCACGGCACGGCACGCCAGTTCGTGTGCACGCGGTGCGGCGCGCGCGGCCCGATGGAGGACGCCCTGGCCCGGCTGGACGCGGGCGAGGACGATCCGCCGTGCCTGGACTGCGGCGGCATCCTCAAGTCGGCGACGGTCATGTTCGGCGAACACCTCAGCCCCGAGGTCCTCGCCGACGCCCTGGCCATCACCAAGGCCTGCCAGCTCTTCTACGCGGTCGGCACCTCCCTCAAGGTGCACCCCGCCGCCTCCCTGGCCGGCATCGCCACCGAGAACGGCGCCCGTCTGATCGTCGTCAACGCGGAGGAGACCCCGTACGACGAGGTCGCGGCCGAGGTGGTGCGCGAGCCGATCGGAACGGCATTGCCGCGCCTGCTGCGGGAGTTGAGCTGATCAGAAAAGAGCCGTTCCCCGTTCGAAGTCCAGGAGGCGGCGTTTGCGGTCCAGGCCGCCGCCGTAGCCGGTGAGGCTGCCGGTGGAGCCGATGACACGGTGGCAGGGGACGATGATGCCGACGGGGTTCTTGCCGTTGGCGAGGCCGACGGCCCGGGAGGCGCCGGAGTTGCCGAGGGCGTCGGCGAGTTGGCCGTAGGTGCGGGTCTCGCCGTAGGGGATGGATCGGAGCTGGGACCAGACCGATTTCTGGAACTCCGTTCCCTTCAGGGCGAGTTCCAGGGTGAATTCCTTCAACTCGCCCCGGAAATAGGCTTCCAGTTGGGCTTCCGGCTCGGCGAAGAGCGTGTCGTCGCGCGGTCCGAAGGACTCCTCCGGTGGCCGGTGGCGTTGGTCGGTCATGTAGAGGCCGCACAGGACGCCGTCGTCGGCGACGAGTGTGAGGGGGCCGTAGGGGCTGTCGATGACCTTGTGGTGCTTCACGTGGACATCCTTACGCGGGCAGGAAGTTGATGGGATGGTCGTCGGTCGCCCACAGGTACTGGACGGCGTACGCGCGCCAGGGGCGCCAGGCGGCGGCGCGGGCCGTGAGGGCGGCCGGGGTCGCGGGCAGCCCCAACTCCTGGGCGGCGCGGCGGACTCCGAGGTCGGTGGGGAGGAACGCGTCGGGGTCGCCGAGGGCGCGCATGGCGATGACGTCGACGGTCCAGGGCCCGAAGCCGGGGAGTTCCAGGAGGCGGGCGCGGGTCTCGGGCCAGTCGCTCTCGGGGCCCAAGTGCAGGGTGCCGTCGGCGAGTCGGGCGACCAGGGTGGTGAACGTCGTCCGCCGGGTACGGGGCATCGCGAGGGTCTCGGGGTCGAGGCCGGCCAGCGCCTCGGCCGTCGGGAAGAGGTGCGTGAGGCCGCCCTCGGGGTCGTCCACGGGGTCGCCGTACGCGGTGACCAGGCGCGCGGCGTGTGTGCGGGCCGCCGCCGTGGAGACCTGCTGTCCCAGGACCGCGCGGATCGCGAACTCGGCCTCGTCGACGGTGCGGGGCACGCGGCGCCCGGGTGCCTTGTCGACGAGCGGCGCGAGGACCGGGTCGGTGCGCAGCTGGTCGTCCACGGCGACCGGGTCGGCGTCGAGGTCGAGCATGCGGCGGCAGCGGCTCGTCGCGACCGTCAGGTCGCGCAGGTCGCTGAGGGTGAGGCGGCACGCGATGTGGTCGGGCTGCGGGGTGAGGGCGACGATGCCGTGGCCGTACGGCAGCCGCAGGGTGCGGCGGAAGGCGCCGTCCCTCCACTCCTCCACGCCGGGTACGGCGGTTGCCGCGAGGTGGCCGAAGAGGTTGTCGGGGTTGAGGGGGGCGCGGAAGGGCAGCCGGAGCTGGAGCGCGCCGGGGGTCCCCTTCGCCGACTTCGGTGCGCGGGCGCGTAGTTCGGTGGGCGCGAGCGCGAAGACCTCGCGGACGGTGTCGTTGAACGTCCGGATCGAGGCGAAGCCGGCCGCGAACGCCACATCGGCCATGGGGAGTTCACTGGTCTCGATGAGGATGCGCGCGGTCTGTGCGCGCTGCGCCCTCGCCAACGCCAGTGGTCCGGCGCCGAGTTCGGCGAGGAGTTGGCGTTCGACCTGCCGGGTGCTGTAGCCGAGGCGGGCGGCGAGGCCGGTGACGCCGTCGCGGTCGACGACGCCGTCCGCGATGAGCCGCATGGCGCGGGCCACGGCGTCCGCGCGCTGGTTCCACTCCGGCGAGCCGGGGCTCGTGTCCGGGCGGCACCGCTTGCACGCCCGGAACCCGGCCTGCTGGCAGGCCGCCGCGCTCGGGTAGAACGTCATGTTCCGCGGCTTCGGCGGCACGGCCGGGCAGCTCGGCCGGCAGTAGATCCCGGTCGTGTGGACCGCCGTGAAGAACCACCCGTCGAACCGCGCGTCCTTCGACTGCACGGCCCGTACACAGCGGTCCCGGTCGGTGTGCATCCCGTTCTGCATGAGTCCAGCATGCGGGCGGGCGGGAGGTTCGGCTGGCGGAAATACGACATGGACGTGGGGCGCTCAGGCCCGCCAGGCCGACTCCCGCAGCAGCCGCAGCCCGTTCAGCCCCACCAGCACGGTCGACCCCTCGTGCCCGGCCACGCCCAGCGGCAGCGGCAGGTGTCCGACCAGGTCCCACAGCACCAGACCGGTGATGAACACCCCCGCGATCACGAGATTCTGCCGGACCAGGCGGCGGGCCGTGCGGGAGAGGCGTACGGCGGCCGGTACGGCGGAGAGGTCGTCGTGGACCAGGACGGCGTCGGCGGTCTCCAGCGCCAGGTCCGAGCCGGCGTGCCCCATGGCGACGCCCGCATGGGCGACGGCGAGGGCGGGCGCGTCGTTGACGCCGTCGCCGACGAAGAGGACGCGCGTGCCCAGCCTCTGCACCGCGGCGACCTTCTCCTCGGGGAGGAGTCCGGCCCGTACGTCCGTGATGCCGGCCGCCTCGGCCACGCGGGCGGCGGCCTCCGGCTGGTCGCCCGTGAGCAGGACGGGCGCGGAGCCGGTGAGCGCGGTCAGCGCGGCGACGGCGGCGGGGGCCTCGGGGCGGAGCCGGTCGGTGAGGTCGAGGGCGCCGACAGGGGCGCCGTCGCGGGTGACGAGGACGGTTGTGCAACCGTTCTCACCGTGTTGCCGCGCGGACCGGACGGCGGCCTCGGCGAGGGCCGTACGGCTTCCGCCGCCACTGTCTCCCGGGCTCCGCCCAGCAGCCACGGAACCCACCTCGGCGTCCCGTCCGGCGGTCACGGCACGCCCCTCGGACACCTGCCGGACCACCGCCGCACCGGCCTGTGGCGTCCGCCCGGCAGCCCCGGCATCCCCCTCGGCCTCCCGCCCGGCCACCACGCCGTCCCCGTACTC
>NZ_LIRL01001152.1 GCF_001419795.1 Streptomyces niveiscabiei | reverse complement strand
GACACCTCGCAGATCAGCGTCGCCGCGTCGTGGATCAGCCGCAGCCGGATCGGGTGCGAGCCGTACCGGATCGCGTTGGTGACCAGCTCGCTGACCACGAGTTCCGCCGTGAAGGACACCATGTCGATGCCCCAGGCGACGAGCCGCTCGGCGACCTGTTTGCGCACGCTCGCGACGAGGGCGGGGTCGGCGGGGACGTCCCAGGTCGCGATGTGGTCGGCGGGCAACGCGCGCGTGCGCGCGAGGAGCAGCGCCACGTCGTCGGCGGAGCCGCCCGGCGGGAGCAGCGCGTGCAGGACGCGGTCACAGGTCTCGTCGAGGGAGTCGGCGTACCCGTCGAGCGCCTCGCACAGCGCGCGGAACCCGGAATCGACGTCCCGCGCGCGGGACTCGATCAGGCCGTCCGTGTACAGCGCGAGGACGCTGCCCTCGGCGAGCTGGATCTCGGCCGACTCGAACGGCAGCCCGCCGAGCCCGAGCGGCGGACCGGCCGGCAGGTCCACCCGGCGCGGACGCCCGCCCGGCACCACCACCACGGGCGGCGGATGCCCGGCGCGCGCCATCGTGCACCGCCGCGCCACCGGGTCGTACACCGCGTACAGGCACGTCGCCCCGACCTCCCCGGGGCTCCCCTCGCTGCCGGCCTCCTCGGAGAGCCGTACGACGAGGTCGTCGAGGTGGGTGAGCAGCTCGTCGGGCGTCAGGTCGATGTCGGCGAGGGTGCGGACGGCGGTACGCAGGCGTCCCATCGTCGCGGACGCCTGGATGCCGTGCCCGACGACGTCCCCGACGACCATCGCGACCCGCGTGCCCGACAGGGGGATCACGTCGAACCAGTCGCCGCCCACGCCCGCGCGCGCGGCCGGGAGGTAGCGGGAGGCGGCGTCGAGGGCGGCTGTACGGGGCAGGGAGCGCGGCAGGAGGCTGCGCTGGAGGGCGATCGCGGTGTCGCGCTCGCGCGAGTAGCGGCGGGCGTTGTCGACGCAGACGGCGGCCCGCGCGGTGACCTCCTCGGCGAGCAGCACGTCGTCCGGGGTGAACGGGTCGGGGCGGCGGAACCGGGTCAGCACCGCCACGCCGAGGGTCGCCCCCCGCGCGCGCAGGGGCACCGACATGACCGAGTGGATGCCGACCTCCCGCACGCGCGCGCCGCGCGCCGCGTCCCAGGCCAGCCACTGGTCCAGCTCCCCGCCGGGGACGGTCGCGACGATCGTGCGCCCCGCCGCCAGCGAGTCCGCCTGCGGCGAGCCCGGCGGGTACGTCTGGACCTCGCCGGGCTTGGCCACCGCCTCCGGGCTGCCCGGGTTCACGGACTGGTGCGCGGCCCGCCGCAGCGGCGTCGGCGACGCGGGCGGGGCCGGGAGTTCCGGGCCGTCCGGCGGGTCCAGCAGGTCGACGCTCACGAAGTCGGCGAGCGCGGGCACACAGACGTCCGCCAGCTCCTGAGCCGTACGAGTGACGTCGAGCGTGGAACCGATCCGGACGCTCGCTTCGTTGACCAGTTGCAGCCGTTCCCGGGCGAGGTAGTTCTCGGTGAAGTCGTGGGCCGACAGGGCGACGCCGAGGACCCGCCCCTCCTCGTCGGTGACCGGCGCGAGCCTGGCCAGCCAGGCGTGCGCGTGCTCCTCGCCCCCGGTGCGCGTGTAGGTCTGTACGTCCTTGGCGAGGCCGGTGGCGAGCACGTCGGCCATGTGCTCCTCCAGCTCGTCGCTCTGGGGCCGCCCGCCGATCTCGGCCAGTCTCAGGCCCCGGATGCGCTCCTCGGGGAGCGCTGTACGTGCCCGTCAACACGGCGCTCCCCGAGGAGCGCATCCGGCAGATCATGGCCGACAGCGGCACCGAACTCGTACTGACCGGAGGGGAGTTGACCGGCGCCGAAGGGGAACTGCCGTCCGTGTCGGCGGACTCGCTGGCGTATGTTATGTTCACGTCCGGCTCGACCGGGCGGCCCAAGGGCTGT
>NZ_LIRL01001151.1 GCF_001419795.1 Streptomyces niveiscabiei | reverse complement strand
CGGCGGCGGTCGCGGCGGCGGTGAGCAGGACGGCGGAGACCATCAGCAGCATCCGTACGCGTTCCACCCGTACCCCGAGCGCGTTCGAGACGTCGTCGCCCATCTCCATCATGCGCAGCCCGCGCGCGTTGGCCAGCACGAGCGGCACCAGGACGCAGACCAGCGCGAGCAGCGGCCAGACCTGCTTCCAGTCCCGCCCGTCGAGGGTCCCGGTCATCCAGACGACGGCCCGCGCGGCGTCCACGATGTCGGCCTTGGTGATGAGGTAGCCGTTGACGGCGGTCGCCACGGCGGAGACGCCGATCCCGACGAGGACGAGCCGGTACCCGTGCACGCCCTGCTTCCACGCGAGCAGATAGATCAGCGCCCCGGTGACGAGCCCGCCGGCCAGTGCCCCCAGCGTGACCTGCGTGGTCGACCCGGAGAACAGCACGATCACGACCAGCGCCCCGGCGGTCGCCCCCTGGCTCAGCCCGAGGACGTCGGGACTGCCCAGCGGGTTGCGCGACACGGCCTGGAACAGCGCCCCGCCGAGCCCGAGCGACGCCCCGACGAGCAGGCCGACCAGGACACGCGGCAGCCGCAGGTCGTGGACGATGAACTNNGGGAAGTCGCCGGTGCCGATGAGGACGACGCTCGCGGTGAGCGCGGCCAGCAGCAGGAGGAGGGTGACGGTCAGGGCACGGGGGTCGAGGCGGACGGAGAGGCGACCGGCACGCAGGGCACGGGGTGCGCGGGGCGTGGGGCTCTTGAGTGTCGTCGTCTTCACAGCTGGGCCGTCCTCCGCCGCCGTACGAGAAAGACGAACACCGGCCCGCCGACGATCGCCGTGATGATCCCGACCTGCACCTCGGAGGGCCGCGCGACGACCCGTCCGAGCACGTCGGAGCCCAGCAGCAGGACGGGCGACAGGATCGCCGCGTACGGCATGATCCAGCGCAGGTCGGGGCCGGTGAACGAGCGCACGGCGTGCGGGACCATCAGGCCGACGAACGCGATCGGACCGCACGCCGCGGTGGCCGCCCCGCACAGCACGGTCGCCGCGAGCATCGACAGCGCGCGCGTACGGCCCAGGTTCGCGCCGAGCGCCTTCGCGGTGTCGTCGCCCATCGCCACCGCGTTGAGGGGGCGGGCGAGCGCGAAGGCGAGGAGGGTGCCGACGGCGAGGAAGGGCAGCACCTGGCGGATCGTTTCGTCCGAGGCGCTGGAGAGCGAGCCGACGGTCCAGAACCGCATCCGCGCGAGCGCCGCCTCGTCCATGATCATGACGGCCTGGAGGTAGCCGTACAGCGCCGCCGTGATCGCCGTCCCGGCGAGCGCGAGCCGCACCGGGGTGGCCCCCCGGCTGCCGCCCAGGAACCAGACGAGCGCGCCGACCGCCGCCGCGCCGAGGAACGCGAACCACACGTAGCCGCTCAGGCTCGTGACGCCGAGGAAGGTGATCGCGGTGACCACGGCGGCCGAGGCGCCCGCGTTGATGCCGAGCAGGCCGGGGTCGGCGAGCGGGTTGCGGGTCAGCGCCTGGAGCACGGCTCCGGCGAGCCCCAGCGCGGCGCCGGCCAGGAGGCCGAGGAGCGTCCGCGAGAGGCGGTCGCCGACGACGACGTCCGCGTAGTTCCCGGAGTCCTGGAACAGGCCGTGCCAGACCTGCCCGAGGGACAGCTCCTTCGCACCGATGGCGATGCTCGCGACGGCGACCGCCACGAGAAGCGACGCCGAGAGCACAAGCCCTAGGGAGCGCGCCCCACGCCTGCTTCGGGGTGGGGAGACCGCCTGTTCCGGAACACTGTCGACCAACACGGAGGTTAGGTTAGCCTACCCTGCTATGCGCTCTGCCGGGTGCTGACCGAGGGCGGCTCCGGCGGCTGCCTCGCCCGTCCGCCCGGTGACAGCAGCTCAGACGCCCAGCCGCGCCAGCGCCTTCCCGCCGTCCAGCTCGCAGGAGCCCTCGCCCGCCGCGGTCCACGCCGCCGCGCACAGCGCGCGCAGGCCGTCCAACGCGTCGCCCTCGCCGGTGAGTTCGAGGTGCTCCGCCGCTGTCGCCGTCCAGCCTCCGCAGCGGAAGCCCGGGCCGTCCGGGACGACCTCCGGCTGGCCCGTGAGGAGGCCGCGCAGGTCGCGGTCCACGTACGTCGGGCGGTGGTGCGGCGGGGCGGCGAGGAGCTGGGCGCCGTCCGTCACGCCGGTCAGGACGAGGAGGGAGTCGACCTCGCCGTTGAACGCGCCCTCGATGTCCGTGTCGAGACGGTCCCCGACGACCAACGGCCGCCGCGCGCCCGTACGCAGGATCGTCTCCCGGTGCATCGGGGGCAGCGGCTTGCCCGCCACCTGCGGCTCCGCGCCGGTCGCGATCCGCACGACCTGGACGGCCGCGCCGTTGCCCGGCGCGATCCCGCGCCCGCTGGGGATCGTCAGGTCCGTGTTGGACGCGAACCACGGCACCCCGCGCGCGATCGCGTACGACGCCTCCGCGAACCGCCCCCACGGCAGCTCCGGGCCGCCGTACCCCTGGACGACGGCCACGGGATCGTCGTCCGCCGACTCGACCGGCACGAGCCCGCGCTCACGCAGCGCGACCCGCAGCCCCTCGCCGCCGATGACCAGCACGCGCGCGCTCGCGGGAACCTGCTCGCTGATCAGCCGGGCGACGGCCTGCGCGGACGTGATGACGTCCTCCGCGGCCGTGTCGATCCCCAGCTCCGTCAGGTGGTCCGCGACCGTGTCCGGCGTCCGCAGCGCGTTGTTCGTCACGTACGCCAGGCGCATGCCCCCCGCGCGGGCGCTGTGCAGCGACTCCACGGCGTACTCGATGGCGTTCCCGCCCGCGTACACCACCCCGTCGAGATCCAGCAGCGCGGTGTCGTACGCCTCGCTCAGGGCCTGCTCACTGCCGTCCGGAACCCTCCGCACGCCCTGCCCCATACCCCACGCTCCTCGTTCGCTCGCCTTTCCTCCGATCATCCCCCATGCCACTGACAGCCGTACGATGCCCTGATGAACACAGCAGGTCACTCGCAGGCAACGGCGCCCCGAGGTCTGGAACTCACCCCGTTCCGAGGACTTCGCTACGACCCCGACCGGGTCGGCGGGCTCGCCGCGGTCACCTCACCGCCGTACGACGTCGTCGTCCGCCCGGACGGTCTGCACGAACTGCACGACGCCGACCCGCACAACATCGTCCGCCTGATCCTCCCGCAGGCCACCACCCCCCGCGCGCGGGGCGAACAGGCCGCCGCGACCCTGCGCGCGTGGCTCACCGAGGGCATCCTCACCCCGGACCCCGCCCCGGCCCTGTACGTCTACGAGCAGCGCCACGCGGACGGCATGCTCCAGCGCGGCCTGATCGGCACCCTGCGCGTCTCGGAGCCCTCCGAAGGCGTCGTCCTGCCCCACGAGGACGTCATGCCGCACGTCGTCGCCGACCGCGCGGCCCTCATGCGCGCGACCCAGGCCAACCTGGAACCGCTCCTGCTCACCTACCGGGGCGACGGCGGCCCGACGGCGGACCTCGTCGAGCGCACGGCGGCCCGCGCGCCCCTGCTGGCGACCACCACGGACGACGGCTACCACCACCGCCTGTGGCAGATCACCGACCCCGCCGAGGTCGCCGGCGTCCAGGCCGACCTGGCCCGCCACCAGGCGCTGATCGCCGACGGCCACCACCGCTGGGCGACGTACCGCATGCTCCGCGCGGAGCACCCCTCCCCCGGCCCCTGGGACCACGGGCTGGTCCTCCTCGTCGACACGGCCCGCTATCCCCTGCGCGTGCGCGCGATCCACCGTTACCTCCCGGACCTGCCCGTCAGCGAGGCGCTGGCAGCCCTGGACGGACGCTTCCGGGTCCAGCGGCTGGAGGGCGCGCTTCCCGAGGCGCTGGCCGCCCTGGCGGACGCCGCGTGCGCGGGGAACGCGTACCTCCTCGCGGGGGACGGCGCGCTGTGGCTGGTCGACCGGCCTGATCCAGAGCTGCTGGCGCGCACTGTCCCCGCCGAGCATCCGACCGCCTGGCGCACACTCGACGCGACCGTCCTGCACGCCACGCTTCTCGCCGCCGTCTGGGACATCCCCGAGGACGATCCCGCGCGCGTGGCGTACATCCACGACACGGAGGCGACCGTGCTGAAGGCCGAGCGGGACGGAGGGACGGCGGTCCTGATGCATCCCGTGCGGGAGGAGGTCGTGCGGGAACTGGCCCGGCAGGGGGTGACGATGCCGAGGAAGTCGACGTCGTTCGGCCCTAAGCCGGCCACGGGGCTGGTGTTGCGCGCGGTGGATGTGTGAGGGCCTCGACAGACGAAATGGGCCTCCTCTTTTAAAGAGGAGGCCCATTTCGATCGTCAGACGCTGTCGGCGTCAGGCGTTGTCGTCGGAGTCCTTCTTGACGTCCTTCTCGACATCCTTCTCAAGGGTCGGCTCGGCTGCTACGGCCTCGTCGTCCCCTTCGTCTTCTTCGGCCTCGTCGGCTTCTTCGGCCTCGTCGACCTCGTCGGCCTCGTCGGCCTCTTCGGCTTCCTGGGACGACGGGGTCTCGGTCGCCTCGGGGGTCTCGGGAGTCTCGGCGTCGTCGTCCGTCATGGCGTCCACGAACTCCACGCCGTCCAGCTCGGCCAGGCGGTCGGACGCGTCGGTGCTGCCGTCGCGGTCCGCCTCGACGGCCTTGGCGAACCACTCGCGCGCCTCGTCCACACGCTCGGCCTCAAGGAGGGCGTCCGCGTACGCGTAGCGCAGGCGCGCGGTCCACGGCTGGATCGAGTTGGACGCCAGCTCGGGGCTCTGCAACGTCACGATGGCCGCGTCCAGCTGGCCCATGTCACGCCGGGCGCCCGCCGCGACGAGCCGCATCTCGACCTGGCCGGCCTTGTCCAGCTTGTTGACCTCCGGGGCACCGGCCATGTCCAGCGCCTTCTCCGGCCGCCCGAGCCCACGCTCGCAGTCGGCCATCATCGGCCACAGCTCCGTGTTCCCGGTCATCCGCCGGGCCGCCCGGAACTCGGCGAGCGCCTCGCTGTACTTCTGGTTCGCGTACGCCGCGAACCCGGCCGCCTCGCGCACGGCGGCGACCCTCGACGCCAGCCGCAGGGCGACCTTCGAGTAGCCGTACGCCTTCTCCGGCTCCTCGTCGATCAGCCGCGCCACCATCACCAGGTTCCTGGCGACGTCCTCCGCGAGCCCCTTCGGCAGGCTCAGCAGCTCCTGCCGTACGTCCTTGTCGATCTCGTCGCCCGTGACGTCGTCCGGGATCGGCAGGCGCTTGATCGGCTCGCGGTCGCGGTCGCGGTGGTCCCGGTCCCGGTCGTCCCGGAAACGGCCACCGCCACGGCGGTCGTCACGCCGGTCGTCACGCCGATCGTCGCGGCCACGGAAGCCGCCGCCGGGCCGTCCACCGCGGTCGTCGCGACGCGGGCCGCCGTAGCTGCCACGGCCGCTGTCGCGGCGGTCGTCACGCCCACGGAAGCCACCGCGGTCGTCGTCGCGACGGAAGGGCGGACGGTCGTTGTCGCGCCGGTCGCCCTGCGGACGGTCATCGCGCCGGTCGTCCCTGCGGAAACCGCCACGGTCGCGGTCGTCGCGCTGGAACGCGGGACGGCCACCACGGTCGTCACGACGCGGGCCGCCGTAGCCGCCACGGTCACCCTGGGGGCGGTCGTCACGCCGGAAGGGGGGACGGTCGTTGTCACGGCGGTCGCCCTGCGGACGGTCGTCACGGCGGAATCCGCCACGGTCGTCCCTGCGGTCGTCACGCCGGTCATCGCGCCGGTCGTTGTCACGGCGGAAGGACGGACGGTCGTCGTCGCGCCGGAACGAGGGACGGTCATCGCGCCGGCCGTAGCCGCCGCGGTCGCCCTGGGGACGGTCGTCACGGCGGTCGTCGCGGCCACGGAAGCCGCCACGATCGTCACGGCGGTCGTTGTCACGCCGGTCGTCGCGGCGGTAGCCACCGCGGTCGTCGTCGCGCCGGAAGGGCGGACGGTCATTGTCGCGGCGGAACGAGGGACGGTCGTCGCGGCGGTCGTCCCGTCGGAAACCACCTCGGTCGTCACGGCGGTCGCCGCCGCCCTGCGGACGGTAGCCGCCACGGTCGCGGTCGTCGCGCTGGAACGCGGGACGGCCACCACGGTCGTCACGACGGGGGCCGCCGTAGCCACCACGGTCACCCTGACCCTGGGGACGGTCATCGCGACGGAAGCCGCCACGGTCGTCACGCCTGTCGTTGTCGCGGCGGCCATAACCACCACGGTCACCCTGAGGCCGGTCGTCACGGCGATCGTCGCGGCGGAAGGGCGGACGATCATTGTCACGACGGTCGTCGCGACGGTCGTTGTCACGGCGGAACCCGCCCCGGTCACCCCGGTCGCCCCGCCCGCTGTCACGTCGGTCGTCGCGGCGGAAACCGCCTCGATCGCCGCGCTCACCACGGTCGTTGCGGTCCCCACTGTCCCGTCGCCGCTGGTCGCGCTCCGGTCGGTCGTCGGGAGAGTTGGTGGACATGGGTGACTCCTGTCTTCGGTACCTCAAGCATTGTAAAAACAAAAGGACCCCTGGTCCCAGCTGAACGCTGGGACCAGGGGTCCTCCAAAGATTGTTCGGCGGCGTCCTACTCTCCCACAGGGTCCCCCCTGCAGTACCATCGGCGCTGTAAGGCTTAGCTTCCGGGTTCGGAATGTAACCGGGCGTTTCCCTCACGCTATAACCACCGAAACCCTAATGGTTTCGAGCGAACAAGCACACTCTTTAATTATGGTGTGGTTCTGCTCTGAAGCCGACAACGGTTCGTTGTCTCAGAACTAACACAGTGGACGCGAGCAAC
>NZ_LIRL01001150.1:175-4327 GCF_001419795.1 Streptomyces niveiscabiei | reverse complement strand
CCCCGAAGGACCCCGGCATGCCATTGCGCG
This sequence comes from Streptomyces niveiscabiei, assembly GCF_001419795.1. Classification (GTDB taxonomy): domain Bacteria; phylum Actinomycetota; class Actinomycetes; order Streptomycetales; family Streptomycetaceae; genus Streptomyces; species Streptomyces niveiscabiei. The sequence goes on along the minus strand of NZ_LIRL01001150.1, from coordinate 4,297 downwards.
GACGGCGTGTCCCCCTCCGCATGCTCCCCGTAGATCTCGAACCGCCGCGCGGTGGGCCCGGCGAGGACGGGGTCGGCGGCGGCGAGCTGCCACCACTCGGCCCAGTCGAGGGCCCCGGCGGCCTTCCGGGCGCCCTGCCGGGCAACCCGCAGGGCACGTTCGGCGGCGTTGATCCGGGGAGTGGTCTCGTCGGTCATGTGATCGGCGTTGAGGAAGACCCCGCCCGGACGGACGAGCCCGGCGAGCTGCCCGTACAGCGTCTCCAGGGGCCCCCGGCGCAGCCAGTGCAACGCGGTCGCGGTGAGGACGGCGTCGTACGAGTCGTGGGGCAGCCGGGAGACCCACCCGGCGTCCATGAGGTCCGCCTCGACGAGCGTCACCCGAGGGTCCCCGTCGAAGGTCCCGTGCGCGATGGCGAGGAGCGCGGGATCGAGGTCGACGCCGACGGAGACGGCATCGGGGAACCGTTCGAGGAGCCGCGCGGTGATGGACCCGGTCCCGCACGCGAGGTCGAGCACCCGGGGCGCCGTACCGGCGAACGCCTCCACCATGTCGAGCATGACCCGGAACCGCTCCTCACGGTCCGGCATGTACCACTCCTGCTGCCGGTCCCAGCTCCGCTGCCACTCGGCCCAGTCCGTGATGTCGACGGTACTCATGAACCCTCCCAGCACACGTAATACCCTGTAAGGGCAACCGGCCATTACCGACCGCGCCCACGACGACGATAGAACGCCTCCGTAAGGACTACAAGTGGAACTGGCCTATTACTCGGACTACGCCGTACGTCTCGTGAACACCGAGGAACCGGCGCGCAACAAGGACACGTTGACCTCGGTCGACGCGGTGAGGGACCTGTTCGGCGGCAGCCAGGAGGCGGCCAGGAGGGTCACGGACGCGGACGTCACCCGCTTCAGGTCCGTACGGGCCCGCCTGCGCGCGGTGTTCGACGCGGCGGACGCGAAGGACGAGACCCTCGCCGTGAACCTGCTGAACTCCCTGCTGCTGGAGTTCCCGGTGAGCCCGCAGATCTCGGGCCACGACTTCCGGGACGACGAGGGCAACCCGCTGTGGCACATGCACCTCGCGGACCACCCGTCGAACGCCACGGCGGGCTACGCGGCCATCGCGGCGATGGGCCTGGCCTTCCACCTCACCGAGCACGGCGTGGACCGCCTGGGCCTGTGCGAGGCGGCCCCGTGCCGCAACGCGTACCTGGACACGTCGACGAACCGCTCCCGCCGCTACTGCTCGGACCGCTGCGCGACCCGCGCGAACGTGGCGGCCTACCGCGCCCGCAAACGCCTGGAGGCGGACCGGTCGGACAGCACGGGCCGTACGGCGGTGAGCGCCCAGCGCACGAGCGCGAGCGGCGAGCGCTGACCGGCCTCGGCCGCCCGGTACCGCAGCAGCACCTTCCCGAGCACGAGGTCGTCCGGAACGGTCCCGTAGTCCGTGGAGTCGCCACCGGCGTACGCGTTGTCCCCGAGCACCCACCACCCCCCGTCCCGGCGCTCCACGGCCCGTTTCACGACGAGCAGATCCTGCTGGAAGGGATGGCGCAGGACGACGACGTCCCCGGCGCGCACCTTCGCGCCGTACCGCACGACCAGCTGGTCCCCGTGGCGCAGCGTGGGCACCATGGACGGGCCCGTGACCTCGGCGAGCCCGAACGGCGTGGCCGCCCTTCCGCGTTCCGCTCCTGCCTCCTGCGACAGCTCCGGCATCGCCGGCACCTCCCCTGGATATGTCCTCCGCGGGTCCAGTGTGACCCCGGACTTTGGTCCTAAGCCCCCGGGGGCGCTCGCGAAAAGCCGTCCCTCAGGGAGTAATCTCCCACTTGAGAAGACGATCACGAGGAAGGAACGCTCCATGCTTTCCCGCCTGTTTGCCCCCAAGGTCAAGGTCAGCGCCCACTGCGACCTGCCCTGCGGCGTGTACGACCCGGCCCAGGCCCGCATCGAGGCGGAGTCGGTGAAGGCCGTGCAGGAGAAGATGGCCGCCAACGACGACCCGCACTTCCAGGCCCGCGCCGTGGTCATCAAGGAGCAGCGCGCCGAGCTCGCGAAGCACCACGTGTCCGTGCTCTGGAGCGACTACTTCAAGCCCCCGCACTTCGAGAAGTACCCCGAGCTCCACGTCCTGGTCAACGACACCCTCAAGGCCCTCTCGGCCGCGAAGGCGTCCACGGACCCGAAGACCGGCGAGAAGGCGCTCGAACTCATCGCCGAGATCGACCGCATCTTCTGGGAGACGAAGAAGGCCTGACCACCGGCTTTCAGTTTTTCCCCGACCGCACCCGGCCGCCTCTCATCGGCGCCGGGTGCGGTCGTTTTTCAGACAGATGCGGCGAGTTCCGCCAGCGGCGTGCCGCTCAGCCGACAGATCCGCCACTCGTCCAGGAACTCCGCGCCGAGGGACTTGTACACGCCGATCGCGGGCTCGTTCCAGTCCAGGACCCACCACTCGAAGCGCTCGTAGCCCCGGTCCACGCAGAGCGCGGCGAGCGCCGCGAGCAGGGCCTTGCCGTGCCCGGCGCCGCGTGCGGAGGGCCGGACGTAGAGGTCCTCCAGGTGCAGGCCCCGGGTCCCGGTCCAGGTGGAGAAGCGGGGGAACCACAGGGCGTAGCCGACGGTCGCGCCGGTCGCGTCGTCCTGCGCGATCAACGCGTACGCCGCCGGCCGCTCCCCGAACAGCGCCTCCCTCAGCTGCTCCTCGGTGGCCGTCGCCTGCTCCACCGCCCTTTCGTACTCGGCGAGTTCACGGATCATGGCGCGGATCTCCGCGACGTCGTCCACGGTGGCGTCTCTGATCATGTCCCCGATCATGTGCGGGAGCCCGGCCGCTGTCCATCGGCTTCCGCACGGGTGGGAACCCGCAGGCCCCTCAGTGGAACTGCGGCACGATCAGATAGATCCCGTACGCCACCACCGCCGCGCACGCGAGGAAGCACAGGCCCGCCTGGACCCGGCCGGCCACCGACGCCGTACCGCCCGCCGGTGTGTCCTCCTCCGGCCCCCGGGCGAGGCCGAGGACGCCGAGGCTGAAGACGACGACCACCGCGACGGTGACGCCGAGGCTGACCGCGGCGACCTGGCCGAGGGCGCTCCAGTTGAGATGCATCAGGTTCTCCTCAGAGGCTCAGACAGGAAGAGGCTCAGGCGGCCGTACCGACGTGCGCCGGCGGCTCGGTGCGCAACGTGACATCGTGCGCGTCGTTGACGTTGCTCGCGTGAACGGGATTGCGGCGGGACGCGAGGAAGATCCCCCCGGCGACGGCGACGCCGATCAGCGCGACCACCGTCGTACCGAAGTTCCCGCCGTGCTTGACGGCGTACGCGGCGACGGCCCCGACGAGCGCCGCGGCCGGCAGCGTGACCAGCCAGGCGACGACCATCTTCCCGGCGACGCTCCAGCGGACCTCCGCGAGCCGGCGGCCGAGGCCGGCGCCGAGGATGGAGCCGGAGGCGACCTGGGTCGTGGAGAGCGCGAAGCCGAGGTGCGCGGAGGTGAGGATGACGGTCGTGGACGCGGTCTCGGCCGCGAACCCCTGCGGCGACTGGATCTCGGTCAGTCCCTTGCCCATCGTCCGGATGATCCGCCAGCCGCCGAGGTACGTGCCGAGGCCGATCGCGAGGCCGGCGGAGGCGACGACCCAGACCGGCGGGCCGGCGTCGTGGCCGAGCGCGCCCGCGGAGATCAGGGTGAGGGTGATGACGCCCATGGTCTTCTGCGCGTCGTTCGTGCCGTGCGCGAGGGAGACGAGGGACGCGGAGGCGATCTGCCCGTACCGGAACCCCTTCTCGACCGGCTTCTTCTTCGCCCGCTCGGTGATCTTGTACGCGAGATAGGTCGCCGCGAGCGCCGCGACCNNTCGCCCGCGCCGACCCACACCGCGCCGATCAGCCCGCCGAACAGGGCGTGCGAGGAACTGGACGGCAGCCCGACCAGCCAGGTCATGAGGTTCCAGAGGATGGCCCCGACCAGGCCCGCGAAGATCATCCCCGGCGTGACGAGCGTGTCGTCCACGATCCCGCCGGAGATCGTCTTGGCGACCTCCGTCGACAGGAACGCGCCGACGACGTTGAGCACCCCGCTGATGAGGACGGCCGTGCGCGGCGC
>NZ_LIRL01001150.1:0-123 GCF_001419795.1 Streptomyces niveiscabiei | reverse complement strand
TCCCGGGCGAACCCCGGGCAAAGCCTCGGCCAGGAGAGTGAACGCGCTCCGTGGCATGCTGGCGGACATGGTGAGCGTCGAGGATCTTGTGCGACTGCGGCACGCCCGGGACCGCATGGACCG
>NZ_LIRL01000115.1 GCF_001419795.1 Streptomyces niveiscabiei | reverse complement strand
GCCCCGAACTCGCCGCCCGCATCCCCCCGGACGCCCTCACCCACCACCCCATGACCAAGGTCCTCCGCGACCTCGCCCACGCCGACATCGCCCGCATCACCGACACGATCGAGGCCCGCCTCGCCGACCCGGAAACCTCCCGCCTCCTCCAAGTCCCCCTGCTCAGCCCGATCCTGCACTACACGGGCATCACGTACGACAAGTCGGGCCAGGTCCTGGACGTAGCCGTCATCCACTACCGGGGCGACCGCTTCTCCTTCTCGGTGACCCTGGAGGCACCATGAACGGGCACCCGGCAAAGGCGATCCAGCTCCTCGTGCGCGCCCCCGAGGCGACATGAACCCCTATGTCCCCTCTACGGCCCCCGCCGAGTCCGACGTACCATGCCCTGCGTGACGCACGACGACGCTCCGCTGCTCGGTGACCTCATGCCGTGGGCCGTTGCGCCGCCGCGGGTGGGGCGGGGGTGGCCGGTCGGGCCGGACGAAGGGGCCCTGAAGGCTCGTTGGGATGTGCTGCTGAAGGCCGAAGGGGCCGAGCGGGCGGCGCTGTTCGAGCCGTCCCGGGCGCGGACGCCGGACTCGGCGGTGACGCAGTTGCCGGGGCAGGCCACGGACACGGGCAGGCTCGCGCACGCCGAAGGGCCCTGCCCGCCCCCGGTGCGCGTCCTGTACGCCCCGTACGACGAGCAGTGGCTGATCCCGGACCACCGGCTGATCGACGCGGCCCGGCCGGAGTTGTGGCGGGTGGCGGACGAGCGGCAGGTGTTCCTGGTGGAGACGCCGGACGGGCTGCTGGCCGGCGCGCGTCTGCCCCTCCTGGGTCGTACCCGGGTACGACCCCTGTACCGCCGCCCGGGAGGCCAGGAGCCCAACCTCGCTCCCGGCCTCGTGGAGCACCTCGCCGATCACCTCACGGCATCCCCCACCCCCGAGGACGTCCTCGCCTGGATCCTCGCGACGACCACCCCGGCAGCGGCTACCCCCGCAGAGCTACGGGTCCCCCTCACGGACGACCCCGAGGTCTGGGCCGAGGGCACCCGCAGGGGCCACCGCATCCTCTGGCTCCACCGCCGCGACGGCGACCGCCCCAAGCTCCCCGGCGGCAGCCGCCCGTACGTCCGGGCGCCGATCCCGGCACGCCCCCAGCACGTCCACTACGACCCCGAGGAGCAGACCCTCCACCTCGACGAGGGCAGGGTCTCCCCGGTCCCGCAGGACGCCTGGGACTTCACGCACGGCGAGGTCCGGGTCCTGGAGGAGTGGATCGCCGCCCGGACCTGGCGGGGCGAGCAAGGCACCCTGTCGGCGATCGGCCCCCGGGCCTGGCCCCAGCTGTGGACGTCGGAACTCCTGGAGCTGATCACCGTACTGACGCTCCTGAGCGAGTTGCGGGAGCCGTTCGCGGTGGAGCACCGGATCAAGGACCTCCACCCGGCGGGCATCCTGCCGCCCCCGCCCCGCTCCCGCCGCCCGGCCTCGGTCCTCGACCACCAGGAAGAGGGCCCGGAGGGCCAGTTCACCCTGCTGTAGCCCCTGAGTACGAGCCCCCGCTCTAACCCTTGAGTACGCGCCCCGCCCTGACCCCCGAGTACGAGCCCTCGCCCTACCCCCTGGGTACGAACCCGTCCAGCACCCTCCGCAACGCCTCCTCGAACACCGCCTCCAGATCGATCGGCCCCGGATCCTCCGTGAACGCGGCGGCCATCCGCGGATACTTCCCGCTCATCACCTGCGCCCCCAGATAGGCGATCCGCACGGCGTTCTCCTCCTCCTCGGACCAGGGCAGCGACCGCGTCCGCTCGGCGGTGGCCAGCTCGCCCGAGACGTAGACGGTGACCACCCCGTTGATCATCGCGACGAGCTGCATCTTCAGCCCGTACGTCATCTCGGTGAGCGGATCCAGGCAGGTCAGGCAGTGTTCCAGGTAGCGCAGGGCGTTGGGGCTGAAGCCGTAGGACGCCGACATCAGCCGGGGCAGCCAGGGATGGCGGAGCATCAGCGCACGCGTCTGGCGCCCGACGCGGAGCATGTCGGCCCGCCAGTCCCCGCTCGGCTCCCACAGCTCGTGCTCACCGCTGACGGCGTCCATCATCAGCTCGTACAGGTCCTCCTTGCGGGGGACGTAGTTGTACAACGACATGGTCCCGCAGCCCAGTTCGGCGGCGACGTGCCGCATGGAGACCTCGTCGAGCCCGCGCGCGTCGGCGATCCGGACGCCCGCCGCCGCGATGTCGGCGCGCGTGAACGCGGGTCTGGGTCCACGGCCGGTCCGCTCGGGACGGGTCCAGATCACTTCGGGTACGGACGGACGGCCCGCCATCGATCATCACCTCGTCCCCCATCGTAGTTACGTACACCGTACGTAGTGCGCTATGGTCATGCCATGACTTCTACGTACGCTGTACTTAGTGAAGGTCTGGAGAAGCGGTTCGGCGAGGTCCACGCCGTGCGGGGACTCGATCTCGCCGTCCCCGAGGGCACGGTCTGCGGCGTCCTGGGCCCGAACGGGGCGGGCAAGACGACGGCCGTACGCCTGTTGACGACCCTGCTGCGGCCCGACGCCGGGTCCGCGCGGGTGGCGGGGCGCGACCTCGTACGGGAGGCCGCCGCCGTACGGCGTGCCATCGGCGTGACCGGGCAGAGCACGTCGGTGGACGGCGATCTCACCGGACGGCAGAACCTGCGCCTGTTCGCCCGCCTGCACCGCGTACCGGGGCCGGGAGAGCGCGCCGTCGAGCTGCTGGAGCGGTTCGGCCTCACCGAGGCCGCCGACCGGCCGGCGTCCACCTACTCGGGCGGGATGCTGCGCCGCCTCGACCTCGCGGCGAGCCTGGTCCGCCGCCCGGCCATGCTCTTCCTCGACGAGCCGACCACCGGCCTGGACCCGGCCAGCCGCAACGACGTCTGGGACGCCGTACGGGAGGTGAAGCGGCAGGGTACGACGGTGCTGCTCACCACGCAGTACCTGGAGGAGGCCGACCAACTCGCCGACACCATCGCCCTGGTGGACCGGGGACGGGTCGCGCGGACCGGAACGCCCGCCGAACTCAAGGCGGTTGTCGGCACGCACGCCGAGGCCGTCGTCGCCGATCCGGACCTGCTCGTGAAGGCCGCCGGCGTGCTCGACCAACTGACCGGCGGTGAACCGGTGTTCGACCACGAGCGGGGCGCGGTCGGCGCGGTCACCCGCGACCCCACGCTCACCCTCCCCCGTCTGGTGCGTGAACTCGACGCGGCGGGCGTGCCGTTGCTCGACGCGAGCCTGCGGCCACCGACTCTCGACGAGGCGTTCCTGCGCCTCACGGACAGCGTTCAGGAAGGCAGGGCGGCATGACCGCGAACACGCTCCGGTACGACGGAACGGCCATGCTGGGCCGCCAGTTGCTGCGGGTCCGCAACAACCCGGCGCTGGTGATCCTGACCCAGACGATGCCGATCACGATGCTGCTCTTCTTCGGCTACGTCTTCGGCAGCGCGCTGGCGATGCCCGGCGCCCAGTACCGTTCCGTCCTCGTCCCCGGACTGCTGGTGGCGACGGCGGCGAACGGGATCATGACGGGGATGTTCCAGGCGGCCCAGGACGTGCACCGCGGGGTGACGGACCGGCTGCGCACCCTGCCGGTGAGCCGGGCGGCGGTGCCGCTCGGGCAGGCGGTGGCCGACCTGGTCGTCACGGCGGCCGGGACCGTGCCGTTCCTGCTGGTGGCGCTGGCGGTGGGCTGGCGGGTCGAGGGCTCGGCGCCCGCGGCGGCCGGCGCGCTGGCGCTGCTCCTGCTGTTCCGGTTCGCCTGCACCTGGGTGGGCGTCTTCCTCGGGCTGCTCTCGCGCAGCGAGGAGGCCGCGGGCCAGCTCGGCAGCGCGACGTTCATGCTGCCGCTGCTGTCCAACGCCTACATCCCGACCGACAACCTGCCGGGCTGGCTGCGCACGATCGCCGAGTGGAACCCGATCAGCGCGCTGACGACGGCTCTGCGCGACCTGTTCGGCAACGCGCCCGTGCCCGAGGGCGCGGCCTGGCCGGTGGCACATCCGGTCGCGGGTTCCCTGCTGTGGTGCGCCCTGCTGATCGGCGTCTTCGCCCCGCTGGCGGTACGGCGGTACGCACGCGCCCAGCGGTGAGGTGAACAGCGCTGAGGTAGACAGCGCTGAGGTGAACGGGGTGGTGGACCGCCGGAGTCGGGGATCTCCGGCGGTTCGCGACACAAGCGGCGCAAGCAGCACAAGCCGCACAAACGGACAAGCGGGCGAACGGGTACGGGAGTTGAGGGAGCGGGAGTCGGGAGCCCGCGCCCGGGTGAGTGCGCCGGACACCGCCGCGGCCGTGGGGATGACGGACTGCGGCGGGGGACACGGCGGTACGGTGGGCCGCCCGATCGCGGGGCGTCAGTGCCGGCGGCTCCCGAAGAGGGAGCGGCGGAGCCGACGCAGCGGCGCGAAGAGCGAGACGCGGCTCACTCGGCGGCCCTGGTCGCTGGGCTGGTGCTGGGTGTCGCGCGCGGTCAGCTCCCGCATGAGCGAGGTCGCCTCGACGGTCTCCCGCTGCGGTATGGCGGGGCCCGCCAGTACCGAGAGGTGACGGTCGAGCCGCGAGCTGGTCGCGCTGCTACCGCACGTGATCGCAGGGACCCTCGCCCTGCTGCGCATCGTTATCTGTTCCATCGTCACTCCCCACCCGTACGAGTCCACCCGACCCCGGGCAGGTTAACCCTATCTCCCCCCGGGGTCACGCGTGTATCGCGCGCACAGGATCAGCCTTCCCCGCAAGGGGGTTGACGACTCCCCCGCGATTACTCTCCGAATCCAACCGATTTCAGGGCGAGTTGGACAACTGGCTGCGAAGTGGGCCGAGGTGACCCGCCGGCGGGCTCCACCGTCACAGCGAGTGACGTCGCATCGGAGGTGAGACCCGTCGCCACCAAGGGCGTGTCGCCGTCGAAGAGTCCGAGCGAACGAGGCGCCGTATCGGGCCGCATGAGCCAGAGTTGATGCACCTGACCGCCGCCGAGTCCGCCGTACCCGCGCAGCGTGACGATCGCGTCGCCCTCCGACGCGGAGGCGATGACGCCGATGCTGCGACCTTGCGCGTCCCGCCCGTTCCCGGCGCGGGCGTCGGGCGCGGAGAGCACCTGCGCGATGTCGCGGGCGCGGTCCTGCGCGGCGTCCAGCCGGTCCTGCGTACGGCTGTTCTGGACCGCGAAGAGGGAGGCGACGACGAGCGCTGCGGCGGCCGTGATGGTGGCGAACGGCACGAAGAGCGGACGGCGCGCGCGGGGAGCGCGTGAAGCACGGGAGCGTCCGGGCGGCGGCTGCGCGCCCCATACGTGCGGCGGAAGCTGGGGCGCGCGCTCCTGAACAGCGCGCGCCCCGGCGGACTCCTGCGGGGTCGTGTGGACGGCGGCCAGTACCCGGTCGCGCATCGCGGCCGGCGCGGGCGCGGCCGTCGACCACGCCAACCGGACGGCGTCCTCGGCGAGTTCACGCACCTCGACCGCGCAGGACGGACAGGAACGCAGGTGCTTCTCGAAGCGGCGGCGCTCGTCACCGTCCAGCGCGTCGAGGGCGTAGGGGGCGGCCAGCGAGTGGAGGTCCCCTCTGCCCAGCAGACGGTTCAGGACGCTCATACGGCACCTCCCAGGCAGTTGCGCAGCCGCGTGAGCCCGTCGCGCATCCTCGTCTTCACCGTGCCCAGCGGCAGGGAGAGCCTCTCGGCCACTTCACGGTACGTGTAGCCGTCGTAGTACGCGAGAGTGACGGACTGACGCTGGAGCGTCGTCAGCCGGCCGAGACAGCGGCGTACCCACTCGCGTTCCATGCCCGCCTCGACCTCCTCGGAGACCTGGTCGAAGGCGGGGTGGTGGGTGCGCAGGGCCTCGCGCTGCTCGCGTTCGCCGGCCGCGCGCACGCTGCGCACCCGGTCGACGGCGCGGCGGTGGGCGAGCGTGAGGATCCACGACAGGGCGCTGCCGCGCGCGGGGTCGAAGGTGGCGGCCGAGCGCCAGCACTCCAGCAGCACTTCCTGAGCCACCTCCTCCGACTGCGACGGATCGCGCAGTACGCGCCGTACGAGACCGAACACCGGACCGGAGACCAGACCGTACAACTGCTCGAAGGCCCGCTGGTCCCCTCGCGCCACGAGTACCAGCAGGTCGTCCGCCTCCATGCGGTTCCCCTCTCCGCGGCCGCAGCCGGGCCGTCCCCTCACACCAGGCACTCGCACGCGCACACACCTCCGGTGGAAGTACGGATCCGGCGGCCCGAAACGCGGGTCGGGAGCAAAAATAAAAAAACTTCGGATCGACCAATCCGAACAGCCCTTCCGCTCCGTATACCCGTCCGTCAAGCAAGTTGGGACCTCAGGACGGACGGCATGACGACACCTAACTTCCGGAGCGCCGCAGGGCGCAGGAGCATCGCGACCCTGATCTGTGGCGCGCTGGCCGCGGGCGGACTCACCGCCGCTTCGGTGGCCCTGCTGGAACCGGGGGTCGCCGCCGCTTCCAGCCACCGCGAAGCCCCGCTGATCTCCGGCACACCGCAGTACGACAACACCGACGTGTACGCGTTCGTGAGCCCGGACCACCCGGACACCACGACGCTGATCGCGAACTGGATCCCCTTCGAGGAGCCCGCGGGCGGCCCGAACTTCTTCCCGTTCGCGGAGGACGCCCAGTACGACCTCAACATCGACAACGACGGTGACGCGCGCCAGGACCTGACGTTCCGTTACACGTTCAAGACGCACGTCAAGAACAAGAAGACGTTCCTCTACAACACCGGCGCGGTCGAGACCCTCGACGACAAGGACCTGAACGTCACGCAGACCTACGACCTGGAGCTGATCAAGCTCAAGAAGGGCAAGGTCCAGCACAAGACGAAGGTCGCCAGCGACGTCCCGGTGGCGCCGTCGAACGTCGGCAAGGCGTCCATGCCGAACTACGCGAAACTGCGCGACCAGGCGATCTACAAGCTCTCCAACGGCGCGAAGACCTTCGCGGGCCAGGCCGACGACCCGTTCTTCCTCGACCTGCGCGTCTTCGACCTGCTGTACGGCGGGAACCTCTCCGAGGTCGGCAACGACACCCTCAAGGGCTACAACGTCAACACCATCGCCCTCCAGGTGCCCAACGACATGATCCGCGAGGCCGAGCACCAGCCGGTCGTCGGCATCTGGTCGACGACCCAGCGCAAGAACGCGCGCGGCAAGTTCGAGCAGGTCTCGCGGCTCGGCAACCCGCTGGTGAACGAGGTCGTCAACCCCATCAAGGACAAGGACAAGTTCAACGCGTCCGAGCCCAAGGACGACGGGCAGTTCCTGAAGAACGTCACCAACCCCGAACTCCCCAAGCTGATCGAGGCGATCTACAAGATCAAGGCCCCGGCCGAGCCGCGCAACGACCTCGTCGACGTGTTCCTCAAGGGCGTCAAGGGCCTCAACCAGCCGCCGTACGTGACGCCTTCGGAGCAGCTGCGGCTCAACACGTCCATCAAGCCCACCGCCAGCCCCAAGCGGCTCGGTGTGCTCGACGGCGACAACGCGGGCTTCCCGAACGGGCGTCGCCTCACGGACGACGTCATCGACTCCGCGCTCCAGGTCGTCGAGGGTGAACTCGTGGGCGCCAAGAACGACTTGGGCGACGCGGTCGACAAGAACGACAAGGAGTTCGAGAAGTCCTTCCCGTACGTCGCCCTCCCGACCGAGGGCTCGCGCGGTCCCGTCGCGAAGGGCGTCGACAGCGGCAACGACGTCCGCAGCCAGCTCGGCAACGCGCTCCAGCCGGGCGGGACTTCGGGCACGGACAACAACACCCTGATCGCCGCGTCCGCCGGGGCCGGCGCGGCCGGGGTGCTCATCATCGGCGGCGGCCTCATGTGGTTCCGGCGCCGGGGGCGGGCGTACTGACGCCCACGCAGTGACCTGCCGGGGGACCCCGGCACGGTGACCGGGCCGGGGAGACCCCTGCAACTCCCCGGCCCCTGACCACAGACCGGCGCGGCCCGGACCCCATCCCCCACGGACCGGGCCGCGCCGACCGCAGGAAGACCGAGAGCGACCGAGGAGAGGGCATGGCCCCGCGCACCGACAGCGGCGAACCGGACCGGACGGACTCCGGGCACACCCCGGACCCCACGGACCAGCCGAAGCCGAAGGGGCGGCGGCCCGAGGGAAGTTCACCGCGGCCTGAAGCGGCACCGACACCCACGAACACCCCGACGGGGGCCAACTCCTCGGCGCCCGCTGCTCCTTCGGGGGAGCAGGAGGGGCAGGGACAGAAGGGGGAGCAGGGGAAGGTTGTTGAGGGCGTGGCCCAGGACGCCGCAGACTCCCCGGCCGACCCCGACACCTCCGCCGATCCCGACACCTCCCCCGACCTAGACCCCCGAGTAGCCGCCGTCCGCCGCGCCGGCGCCGCAGGCCGCCGCTGGCGTTCCCTCCAACTCGGCGCCTGTGCCGCGATGTTGGCCGTAGCCCTCACCGGCGGAGCCATCGCGATCGGCGCGCTGAAGGACGGCAGCGCGGCCCCCGTGGCAACGGCCGCGGCGGTCTCCCCCGGCCTCCTCAACAGCGGCGACATCGACAGCGCGATCACCGCACTCCAAGCCCATCTCCGTGCCCAGCCAAGGGACTTCGGCAGCTGGGCCACCCTGGGCCTCGCCTACGTGGAGCAGGCCCGCACGAAGGGCGACCCCTCCCGCTACCCCCAGGCGGAGAAGGCGTTCACGAAGTCCCTCGAACTCTCCGCCGGCAACGGCCAGGCGCTCGCGGGCCGCGCGGCCCTCGCCGCCGCCCGGCACGACTTCCCCGGCGCCCTGAAGTACGCGGACCAGGCCCTCAAGGACAACCCGTACAACGAGCGCGCCCTGTGCACCCGCATCGACGCCCTGGTCGAACTCGGCCGCTACGACGAGGCGTTGACGGCGGCGGAGACGGCGGACACCCGCCGCCCCGGCATCCCGGTGTTCACCCGCTACGCGTACGTCCAGGAACTCCGGGGCGACGTGACGACGGCCCGCCGAGTCCTGGAACAGGCCCTGGCCAGTTCCACAGCGAAGGGCGACATCGCCTACGTGGCGAGCCAGCTCGGCCAACTCGCCTGGAACCAGGGCGACTACGCGACGGCCCTCACCGACTACGCCCGAGCCCTCACCGCCGACGAGGACTACCTCCCGGCGCTGGAGGGCCGAGCGAAGGCGCAGGCGGCGAGCGGCCAACAGGCGGAAGCCATCAAGGGGTTGGAGTCGGTCGTGGCCCGCTACCCCCTCCCCGCCCCCCTGGTGGAACTCGGCGAGCTGTACGAGGCACGCGGCGCGGACGGCGACCGGATGAAGGCGGCCGACCAGTACGCCCTGGTCGACGCCTGGACCGCCCTCGCCCGCGCCAACGGCGTGAACGCCGACCTCGACACGGCCCTGGCGGCAGCCGACCACGGCGACAAACAGGCGGCACTGCGCGCGGCGCAAGCGGAGTGGGACCGCCGAGAAACGGTCCACACCGCGGACGCCCTCGCCTGGGCGCTGCACGTCAACGGCCGTGACGCGGAAGCCCTTCCGTACGCGAGGAAGGCCACCGCGACGGGTTACCGCAACGCCTCCTTCCTCTACCACCAGGGTGTGATCGAGAGCGCCACCGGCGACAAGCGGAACGCCCGCACGCACCTCACGAAGGCCCTCGCCCTCAACCCCGGCTTCTCCCCCCTCGGCGCCCGCACCGCGCGCGCCGCCCTCAAGACGCTGGAGGCGAACCAGTGATCTCCCGTCGTCTGTTCGCCTCCAGCGCGGCCGTCCTGACGGCCGGGTGCGCGCTCGCGCTCCTTCCCACCGCCAACGCGAGCGCGCACCCACTCGGCAACTTCACCGTCAACAGGTACGACGGCCTGGTCGCCGCCCCCGGCCGACTCCGCGTCACGCACGTCGAGGACCTCGCCGAGATCCCGGCGACCCAGGCGAAGCCCACGATCGAACGCCTCGGCGGCCTGACCCCGTGGGCGGAGCAGCGCTGCGAGACAGCCGCCGCCGACAGCAAGGTCACCGTCAACGGCGGTACGGTCACGCTGACTTCGGCGTCCGCGAAGGCCACCGTACGGCCGGGCCAGGCGGGCCTGGACACCCTGCGCGTCGAGTGCGAGCTGAACGCTCCGCTGCCGAAGGACGAGCCGGTCTCCCTCACGTTCCACAGCTCGGGCGCCTCGACCGGCCCCGGCTGGCGGGAGATCACGGCACGCGGCGACCGCATGACGCTCACGGAGTCGGACGTCCCCGAGAAGTCGGTGTCGGACGAACTCACGTCGTACCCGCAGGAGTTGCTCTCCTCCCCGGCGGACACGACGACCGCCGCGACGACGATACGGCCGGGCGGCCCGGCCCTCGCCGACGACGGGGACGAGCGGACCGCCCCCGGCGCCGCCGTCCTCCCGCGTGGCGCGGACCGCTGGACCCAGGCCCTGGACGACCTGGTCGCCCGCCAGCACCTCACGATCGGCTTCGCCGCGCTGGCGATCGTCCTCGCGATCTTCCTGGGCGCGATGCACGCGGTCGCGCCGGGCCACGGCAAGACCATCATGGCCGCGACGGCCGCCGCGCGGGGCGGCAAGGCCCGTATGAAGGACGTCCTCCCGCTCGCCGCGTCGGTCACCGTCACGCACACCATCGGCGTCGTCGCCCTCGGCCTCCTCGTCACCGCCGGCTCCGCCGCCGCGCCCTCCGTCATCACCTGGCTGGGCCTCGCGAGCGGCGCGCTGGTCGCGGTGGCGGGCGCGACGCTGTTCCGCAAGGCGTGGAAGAACCGCGGGCACGGACATGGCCACAGCCACGGTCATGGCCACGACCACTCGCACGACCACGGACACGGGCACAGCCACGGGCACTCGCACGGCCACTCGCACGACGACGACCACGGCCACCCCCACGGTCACGGCCACCACCACAGCCACCCCC
>NZ_LIRL01001149.1 GCF_001419795.1 Streptomyces niveiscabiei | reverse complement strand
CGGTTTGGTACGCCAGGCGGAGGGGGCGTTGGCGGCGCTGGAGTAGGCCAGGGGCCCTCAGCCCGCCTCTTCCTCCGCTCTGGGGTAGGCCGGGGGCCCTCACCCCGTCTCTTCCTCCGCCAGAACCCTCTGCGCCACGGCGAACGCCGAATTCGCGGCGGGTACCCCGCAGTACACGGCCGTCTGCAACAGCACCGCCCCGATCTCCTCCGGCGTCAGCCCATTGCGCCGGGCGGCCCGCACATGCATCCCCAGCTCGTCGTAGTGCCCGTGCGCGACGAGTGCCGTCAGTGTCACAAGACTCCGCTCCCGCCGGGACAACGTGGGGTCGGTCCAGATCTCCCCCCACGCATACCGGGAGATGAAGTCCTGGAACCGCGCGGTGAATGGCGACTGCCGCTCCTGGGCCCGATCGACATGCGCGTCCCCGAGAACCTCCCGCCGCACAGCCATCCCCGCCCCGGCCGCACCCCCGAGGTGCACGCGAAGCGCACTCAACACGGCGCCGGGACACTGCACAGGCGCAAGATGCGCGGCCCCGGGAATCTCGACCAGCGTCGCCCCGGAAACCCCGTCGGCGATCTCCCGGGCGTGCGGGGGAGGGGTGGCCGGATCGTCCCGCCCGGCGATCACCAGGGTCCGCGCCTGAATCTCCCCGAGCCGCTCCCGTACGTCGAAGGACGCGAGGGCATCACAACAAGCGGCATACGCACCGGAGTCGACAGTGGCCAGGTCCCGCAACAACGCGGGCACCCGGAACTCCCCGGCGAACCACCGCCCGGCGGTGCTCTCAAGCAGCCACTCCGTCCCCTCTCTCCGCACACGCGCGGCCCGCTCCTCCCACGGCGCGGCCCCACCGAAATGCGAGGAGGAACAGATGACGGCCAACGAGGAGACCCGCTCGGGATACTCCAGGGCCAACTGCATCCCGACGGCCCCACCGATGGACACCCCGGCATAGGCGAACCGCTCGATCCCCAGGGCATCGGCCAACCGCACGACGAGCGAGGCGAGTTCACTCATACTCACCCCGGCGGACACCAACTCGGCGGCAGAGCCCCCGTGCCCGGGCAGATCCCACCGCACGACCCGATGAGTCACCGACAACTCGGGCGCGACCTGATCCCACAACGCGTACGAGGTCCCCACGGACGGCCCGAGCAGCAACGCCGGAGCCGAAGCCGACCCCTCGGCACGGTAGTTGAGCAGCTTCTCGGTCAACGTCGCTCCAACGCACGATCGGTGAGAACACCGGCAAGGCCGGTATAGCGAACGGGATCAGCGAGGTCCGAAAGATCGAGCCCCTTCAACTCGGCCTCATCAGAAAGGAGTTCGGCAAGCGACCGCCCCTCGGAGTACGTCCGCCGGGCAAGCGACGACAACAACTCCTTGGCCCGCCCCCGCCCGAGGACGACGGCCAGCTCGGCGGCAAGCCGCTCGGACACGATCAACCCGTGCGTGAGCCCGAGATGTTCCCGCATGACCTCGGCGAACACCCGCAACCCCGCGACGAGTTCCACGGCATCCCGCGCGGCCCCGCCGACGACCCGCAGCAGATCCCGCAACGGCTCCCACTCGGCATGCCAGGCCCCGGCGGGCCGCTCGTCCTCGGCGACGAGAGCCCCGTACAGCGTCGCGGCGAGCTGCGGCGCACGCCGGGCGGCGGCCGAGATCAGCGTGGACCGCACGGGGTTGGCCTTGTGCGGCATGGCGGACGACCCGCCCCCGCTGCCCTCGGCGACCTCCCCGACCTCGGTGCGTGAGAGCGCCAGCACATCGGCGGCGACCTTCCCGAGCGCCCCGGCGCCGAACGCCAGCGCTCCGGCGAGGTCCGCGACCGGCGTCCGCAGCACATGCCAGGGCAACTCCGGCTCCCGCAGCCCGAGTTCGGAGGCGAAGACCTCCGGCAGAGACATCACGTCCCCGGCGCCGTACACGGTGAACGCCGCCAACGTCCCCGCCGCACCCCCCAGTTGCGCGGGCAGCGACTGCCGTACGCCGGTCAGCCGGTCCCGCGCGTCCAGCACCAGGGCCCGCCACCCGGCCGCCTTGAGCCCGAAGGTCGTCGGCACGGCGTGCTGCGTGAGCGTACGCCCCGGCAGCACCGTGTCACGGTGGGCCGAGGCGAGGCCGGCCAGCGCCCGCGCGGTCCGGTCGAGGTCGGCGACGACCAGGTCGAGGACACGGGCGGCGACCAGCATCGCGGCGGTGTCCAGGATGTCCTGGCTGGTGGCACCCCGGTGCACGTACGGCCCGTACTCCGCGCCGACCGCCGCCGTGAGGTCGGCGACCAGCGGAATCACCGGGTTCCCGCCCGCGCGGGCGCGCTCGGCGAGGGCGTGCACGTCGAACCGCGCCGGGTCGGCCGCCTCGGTGACGGCGACGGCGGCCTCGGCGGGCGCCAGGCCCAGCGCCGCCTGCGCGCGGGTCAGCGCGGCCTCCGCGTCGAGGAGGGCCCGCAGGTACGCGGCGTCGCTCGTCGCGGCTGCGGCCGGGGAGCCGGTCCAGCCGGGCGCGAGCAGGCCGTCGTCGCTCACCGGAACTCCAGGAAGACCGTCTCGCCCTCACCCTGGAGCCGTACGTCGAACCGGTACGACCCCGGCCCTTCCTCGGCGGCGACCAGCGTGCCGCGCCGCTCGGGCTCCAGCCGCGTCAGCAGCGGGTCGACGGCGTGCGCCGACTCGTCGCCCGGCAGGTAGATCCGCGTGTACAGGTGCACCAGCAGGCCGCGCGCGAACACGCACACACTGACGTACGGCGCACTCGCCCCGCGCGCCGCCGGGCGCAGCGTCCGCGCCGACCAGTGCCCGTTGCTGTCGGTCTGCACCCGGCCCCACCCGGTGAACTCCACGCCGTTGCGCCCCAGGAACCCGCCGGTCGCCGGGTCCCTGCGCATCGACCCGTCCACCTGCGGGAGCCTGCCCTCGGGGTCGGCGCCCCACAGCTCCAGCAGCGCGTCCGGCAGGGGGGTGCCCTCGCCGTCGTACACGTACCCCTGGAGCGTGATCGTCCCCGGATGCCCGACCGGCGCGATCTCGCCGCCGCCGGGGAACGGCAGCGCGTGCCCGTAGAACGGTCCCACGGTGTGCGAGGGCGTCGGAAGCACGGCCTCACCCGTCTCGATCCTCATCAGCGCCCTTCCTCCATCCACGTTGCCCGGGGCCCGTCCAGCACGATGTCCCACCGGTACCCCATCGAGAACTCCGGCACCGACAGCCCGTGGTCGTACGTCGCGACGAGCCGCTGCCGCGCGGCGTCGTCGGTGACGGACTGGATGATCGGGTCGTACGGGAACAGCGGATCGGCGGGAAAGTACATCTGCGTCACGAGCCGCTGGGTGAACGCACTCCCGAAGAGGGAGAAGTGAATGTGTGCGGGCCGCCACGCATTCACATGCTGCCGCCAGGGATAAGGCCCCGGCTGAATGGTGGTGAACTCATAGACCCCGTCCTGATCGGTCAGGGTCCGCCCGACTCCGGTGAAGTTGGGATCGAGCGGCGCATCATGCTGCTCCCGCTGATGCGCGTACCGCCCGGCGGAGTTGGCCTGCCAGATCTCGACGAGCTGCCCCCGCAAGGGCCGCCCGTCCCGATCAACTACCCGCCCGGACACGGTGATCCGCTCCCCGACGGGTTCGCCGTTGTGCTGCCGGGTCAGATCGTTGTCGATCTCGGTGATGTCCCGTTCGCCGAAGGCGGGGGAGGAGAGCTCGACGAGTTCGGGATCTTTGCTGGTGTCGATGGAGACGAGGGGCTGCTTGGGGTGGCGCAGCACGGAGGACCGGTAGGGCGCATAGTCACGCCGGGGATGATGCTCGACGGGAGCCCCATCACCGACCCGCTTTTCATAAGCGGCGTGCTCAGCGGCTATTTCAAGGTCAATGTCATGCTGGGTAAGAGTCATAGGACGGCTCCGAGTGTTTTTTAGGGGCGCGGGG
>NZ_LIRL01001148.1:326-3526 GCF_001419795.1 Streptomyces niveiscabiei | reverse complement strand
GGCCGACATGGGGTTCTCGGTGTCGGTGGTGTACGGGGTGCTGTGCTTCGTGGCCGCGCTGCCGGGGGCCGGGGTGCTGGTGGCGCGGTGGTGGACGGGGATGCGCGCCACCCCCGTACCGGACCCTGCCCCGCTCTACTCTCCCGAAATCCGCGAACTCAGCAGCGAGAAATACGCTCCGAAGGAATCCGCGAAGCTCGCCAGAAGCCGTTCGCCCTTTTCCGCGGAGCCCAGCGAAGGCCGGCCGATGACACCCGAATCGGTATAGGCGGACATTCCCGAGGTGAGGAGATGACGGCGGTCGTCGGCGGTGAAATCGGCGGACTCGTAGCCGGGCCTGACGACTTCCGGGTGCGCGTGCAGCAGGATGGACGTCTCGATTTCACCGGCGTGCATGTCGGTGAGGAGGGAGGTTTCGACCCCCGCCGCGACGCGGGCCTCCTCCCAGTCCTCCGGGGCCGGGAAGAGCGCGAGGTGCTCGCCGCGCGCGGACGCCTCCTGGACGACGTTGCCGAGGACGTAGTTCCCGCCGTGCGCGTTGACCACGACCAGGCCCTCGACCCCGGAACGCCGCAGCGAGGCCGCGATGTCACGGACCACGGCGTGCAGGGTCACGGCGGAGATGCTGACGGTGCCGGGCCAGCCCGCGTGCTCGTGCGAGCAGGCGATGGTCACGGGCGGAAGGAGGTGCACGGGATGCCTGGCCGCGATCTCGCGCGCGATGGCGCAGGCGACGAGCGTGTCGGTGGCCAGCGGGAGGTAGGAGCCGTGCTGCTCGTAGCTGCCGACGGGAAGGACCGCGATCCTCGTTGAGACAGCAGCCCCTCGCGTCCGTACGTCATCGGTGGTGTCCGTCGGCAGTGCCGAGGCCACCGTCCCACGCCCCGCCGCCCGTATCTCCGGACCACTCATCGCTTTCCCGCCCTTTCGACTCCCCATCGGACTCTTAGGAACCAGATCATGACAGAAAAAATCGGTGTACTCGGCAAGAAGACCCCGCAGCGCACGGGCGTGGAACGCGTGGTGAATGCCCCTCTTCCTACGGTCTACGGCAAATTCCAGGCGGTCGGTTACATGGACCACGACCGCGGTGACGAACAAGTCGCCCTGGTCTACGGCGAGCTCGGCACCGAGGACGTCCTCACCCGGCTGCACTCGGAATGCCTCACGGGTGACGCGTTCGGCTCGCAGCACTGCGAGTGCGGCGACCAGCTCGACTCCGCCCTGCGCGCGGTGGTCGCCGAGGGCAGCGGGGTCGTCGTCTACCTGCGCGGCCACGAGGGCCGGGGCATAGGCCTGTTGGGCAAGCTGCGCGCGATGGCGCTCCAGGCGGAGGGCCTGGACACGGTCGAGGCGAACGTCGCCCTCGGCTTCCCCGTCGACGCCCGCGACTACGGCGTGGCCGCCGAGATCCTGCGCGACCTGGGCGTGAAGTCGGTGCGCCTGATGTCCAACAACCCGCGCAAGCGCGAGGCGTTGACGGACAACGGCATCGAGGTCGCCGAGGAGGTGCCGCTGCTGATCCCGCCGTGCGAGAACAACATCACGTACCTGCGCACCAAGCGCGAGCGCCTCGACCACCACCTGCCGCACCTGGACGCCGTGGCCCACTGGTCCTGAACTCCCGCTGTCCGGACGGCAGTCGCAACTCCCCGGCCTCGGCAGACGGGCCGGGGCCGCCGCCCGCAAGGAGCCGCACGCTTGAACACGCATGCCTCGGTCGTCGTCATCGGCGGCGGGGTGATCGGCACCAGCGTCGCCTGTCACCTCGCCGCCGCCGGGGTCCGCGACGTGGTGCTCGTCGAACGCGACGAACTCGCCGCCGGGTCGACCTCGAAGGCCGCCGGAGGGGTCCGCGCCCAGTTCTCCGACGAGGTCAACATCCTGCTCGGCGCCCGGAGTCTGGAGGCGTTCGCACGGTTCGGCGAGGACACCGGCCAGGACATCGGCCTGCACCGCACGGGCTACCTCTTCCTCCTCACCACCCCCGAGGAGGTCGCCTCCTTCGAGGCGGGCATCGCGCTCCAGAACTCCCTCGGCGTCCCGAGCCGCCTCATCGACCCGGTCGAAGCACAGCGCCTGAACCCGCTGATCACGACCGACGGCCTGCTCGCCGCCGCGTACTCGCCCGACGACGGGCACTGCACGCCCGAGTCCGTCGTCCACGGCTACGCGGCCGTCGCCCGCCACCACGGCGTACGCATCCTCCAGCGCACCGAGGTCACCGGCAT
This sequence comes from Streptomyces niveiscabiei, assembly GCF_001419795.1. Classification (GTDB taxonomy): domain Bacteria; phylum Actinomycetota; class Actinomycetes; order Streptomycetales; family Streptomycetaceae; genus Streptomyces; species Streptomyces niveiscabiei. Next base: position 1,295 of record NZ_LIRL01001148.1, on the reverse strand, counting down.
CGAGGTGCGCGGCACCGCGATCACCGCCGTGCACACCGGCATCGGCCGGATCGGCACGAACACCGTGGTCTGCGCGGCGGGCGCGTGGTCGAAGGCGATCGGGGCGATGGTGGGGGTGGATCTGCCCGTTCAGCCGCTGAGACGCCAGGTCGCCGTCACGGAAGCCTTTCCGGGGCTGCCGCCCGGCCTGCCGATGACGATCGACTTCACCACCACCTTCTACTTCCACCCCGAGGGCCCCGGCCTCCTCGTCGGCATGTCCGACCCGGACGAGCGCCCCGGCTTCGCGACCGACGCCCACGACCGGTGGATACCGCGCCTGGCCGCCGCGATGGAACGCCGGGCGCCCGCCCTGCTCGACCTGCGCCGCACGGGCGGCTGGGCGGGCCTGTACGAGGTCACCCCGGACCACAACGCGCTGATCGGCGAGGCGAGTTCGGTCTCCCGGTTCCTGTACGCCACCGGCTTCTCCGGCCACGGCTTCCTCCAGGGGCCCGCCGTCGGCGAGGTGATGCGCGACCTGGTCCTCGGCCGCGTACCCTTCGTGGACGTCACCCCCCTGAGCGCCGGCCGCTTCGCCGCCGACGCCCCGCGCCCGGAGGCCAACCGCGTATGACCGCCGTCCACTTGTGGCTCCGCCACGAACCCCGCGCCACCGAACGCCGCACCCCGGTCGTCCCCGCCGACGCCCGCCGCCTCACCGAGGCCGGTATCACCCTGACGGTCGAGGACTCGCCCCAACGGATCTTCCCCACCGAGGAGTACGAGGCGGTCGGCGCCCAAGTCGCGCCCGCGGGCTCGTGGGTGTCGGCGCCGGGCGACGCGGTGATCCTCGGCCTGAAGGAACTCCCGGACGACCCTGCCGAGTTGACGCACCGGCACATCTTCTTCGGCCACGCCTACAAGGAACAGCCCGGCGCCCGCGCCCTGTTGACGCGGTTCGCCCGAGGCGGCGGCGCCCTCCTCGAC
>NZ_LIRL01001148.1:0-180 GCF_001419795.1 Streptomyces niveiscabiei | reverse complement strand
GCGGCGGCGGGCGTGTCACCGGCCACGTGGGACCTCGCGGAGACCCAGAACCTGGACCGCGACGCCCTGTTGGGCCACGACCTCCTCGTCAACTGCGTCCTCGCCACGACCCCCGTACCCCCGTTCGTCCGCCCCCAGGACCTCGACGACCCCGCCCGCCGGCTCCGCACGGTCGCCGAC
>NZ_LIRL01001147.1 GCF_001419795.1 Streptomyces niveiscabiei | reverse complement strand
GATGGAGCGGCTCCTGGCGACCGCCGAGCGTGAGACGACGCGGGCGCGGGACAGCGTCACCGCCTACCAGGCCGGCCGGCAGGACGCGATGAGCAACCAGCCGGTGCGGGAGCGCACCGACCTGGACATGTGAGACGGCCGAGGGCCGGACCGTACCTGAGTACTACCCGGGTAGTACCGGTACCGTCCGGCCCTCGGCGCTGTGCTCAGCCGGCGCCGTACGGGTCGAAGGCGATCCCGCTCGGCTTGCCCTTGTTCAGGGTGTTGTTGAACTTGCTGTCCTGGAGGGGGAAGTTGGCGTTGCCCCAGTCGGAGTTGTTCATGATGGTCTGGAGGTTCTTCGAGGGGTCCTTGCTCGCCGGGTAGTGGTCCCAGCTGACCAGCGCCGGGTGGTCCCAGCCGCCGTCGGGCCAAGCCTCGGGCGTCTCACCGGACTTGGCGAAGCGGAAGGCGTGGGTGGAGGGGCCGTCCTTGTGGTAGACGATCTTCGCGTGGACGCCGTCCATCGGCGCCTGGTTCACGGGGATCGTGTCGAACCCGCCGTGCCGCGAGGCGGAGATGTACGACGGCTGCGCAGCGCCCTGCTTCACCCAGACCACCACGCACTCCCAGTCGTGGCGGTGGCCGAGCCCCGAGATGCCGGTCGGGTCGGCCTGGTCCTTCTCGAAGTACAGGGTGTAGATGATCGCGCACCAGCCGTTGTTGCACTTGGCGCGCGCGTAGGTGTTCGCGTTGCCGAGGTGGTCCGTGCGGCAGCCGCCGCCGATCGAACCGCTGGGGTTCAGGCCGCCGTTGAGGTTGCCCCACATGTCGATCGCCGCCGCGGGGAGGCAGCCGTCCGAGTCGTAGTCGAAGTACGGCTGGAAGGTTCTCTGGAACGGCGTCGAACTCTCGGGCAGATTCGACAAGTTGGGGGCGGCCGAGGCCGTTCCGGCGGTGAGGCCGACGGCGAGGGACGTGGTGGCCGCGGCGACGAACGCGGCCTTGGCGAGACGCTTGTACTCCTGGAACACGTGCGGGTCTCCATGTGCTCGGGGGTGGTTCAGCGATGCTGAAGTGACCCTGACAGCACAGAAGTTGAGACTACAAGCGCTTTCTGTGAACTGATCCTTACGGTTTTTCCACAACCAGGTCGTGCTGGTGAACCAGCCATGTGATCGCGGTCAGCCGGCACACCGCGTAGTCGTAGCCCACCGGTTCGCGCCAGTCGAGCTCGTCGAGGGCGTCCAGGAAGCCCAGGGCGTAGTCGGACAGGTCCTCGCGGTGCGGCGGGCGGGGGATCAGGCCCGCGTGGTTCGCCGCCAGCCGGTCGCGCAGCTCCGCGACGTGTTGGTCGACCTCGGCCACGAAACCGGGCTCGAACGCGAACTCCGCGAGGCGCGGGGCGTACGAGCTGCTGATTCGGGCCAGAGGGGACATTTCTCCACGGTAAGGGTGTAGACGGCTAATACCAGAGGGCTAGCGGGCGTGATTCCCGCCACCCGGCTCACGCCGTCAGCCACCCGGCTCGCGCGGCCCGGCTCTGCCCGGGGCCGCGCCCCTCAGTGGCCCGTCAACTGGTCCGCGGTCCGTGCGGCGGGGCGCTCCTCGCCGGCCCCCGTATGCCCCGTGGTCGACGCGAGGACCAGGGCGGTCACGGCGATGAGCGCGGCGGCGAGGCCGCGGGTGACGGTGGTGGTTCGGGGCACGGAGAACCTCGCAGGAGGTGGTGGTCGCAGCGGGCGGAGGCGCTGTTCGACGTGCGTGTTCGGGGTGTCACGCGGCGTTCGGGGTGTCGACCAACCTAGGGGTGTACGGGGAGGAGGGCAAGGGGGTCGAGAGGGAGTTGTGCAAGCGGTTTCTGCACGGTGTGCGAAGGGCGTTCCCGTACGGGCGCGAGCGCGGGCGGGCGCGTTAGCAGATCGCCGCCGTCACAGCTCGTCCTCCCGGGAATCCGGGGCGGCGCACGGGCGTCGCCGTTAGCGTCCCTCGGGTCATGGAGAACCAACGGACCGCCCTCGACGGGGTACGGCTCGCGGCGCGGGTGGCGGTGTACGCCGTCGTCGGCGGGGCGGCGCTCGTCGCGATCGGCACCGTCGCCTCCGTCCTCGGCCCGGCGCTCGCGCTCGACCTGTACACCCCGGCCGTCGCCGCCTGGTGGACCGTCTTCACCGCCGTCGTCGTGCAGGCGGTGCCCTTCCTCCTCCTCGGTACGGCCGTGTCGGCGGCCATCGCCGCGTTCGTGCCGGAGACGCTGCTCAAGCGGCTCCTGCCGGCGAACCCCACGCTCGCCGTACCGGTCGCGGGTATGACCGGGGTAGTACTTCCGGGGTGCGAGTGCGCGTCCGTACCGGTGGCCGCGAGCCTGATGCGGCGCGGGGTCGCACCGGCCGCCGCGCTGGCGTTCCTGCTGTCCGCGCCGGCCGTCAACCCCGTTGTCCTGGTGGCCACTTCGATCGCGTTCCCCGGGCAGCCGGCCATGGTCCTGGCCCGCCTGACCGCGTCCCTCGGGGCGGCTCTCGTCATGGGGTGGCTGTGGGCGCGGTTCGGGAAGGAGGAGTGGCTGCGGCTGCCGAGGCGCTGGTCCCCAGGTACTACGGGTATCACCGGTACTACGGGTATAACGCCGCCCGGTTCCCGCAAGGCGCGGGCGTTCCTCGACGGACTCCAGCACGACTTCCTGCACGCCGGAGGGTTCCTGGTCCTCGGCGCGGCAGCGGCGGCCACCTTCGGCATCGCCGTGCCGCGCTCGGTGCTGGACCTGTTCACCGGATCGCCCTGGCTCGCCGTACTCCTCCTCGCCGGGCTCGCGGTCGTGCTGTGCGTGTGCAGCGAGGCGGACGCGTTCGTCGCCGCCTCCCTCTCCGCGTTCCCGCCGACCGCCCGCCTCGCGTTCATGGTCGTCGGACCAATGGTCGACCTGAAGCTGATCGCCTTGCAGACAGGGACCTTCGGCCGCGCGTTCGCGATGCGGTTCGCGTCGGCGACGTGGGTCGTGGCCGTGGGGGCGAGCGTCCTCGTGGGGTGGTGGCTGCTGTGAGGTGGTACGGGCCCGCGGTGCTGCTCACGCTGGTAGGAGCGGCGGTGCTGCGGATCACGCTCTTCGGCGAGCTGTATCTCCGGTACGTCCAGGCCGGGTTGAGACCGTGGCTGGTCATCTCCGGTGTGCTGCTTACGGGGTTGGGGGTGGCGGCCGGCGCGCTGGCTCGGGTGCGGGGGGACGAGTACGACGATGGCGAGGGCCATGCTTGTCACGGCGATGGAGACGGCGACGATGGCGACGGCCGCTCCCGCGAGGGCGATGCCGACCCGCACCCCGGTCAACTCCCCGGCCACAGACCCAGGTTGGCCTGGCTGCTGGCCCTCCCCGCTCTCGCCCTCCTCCTTTACCCGCCCCCGGCGCTGGGGAGTTACAGCGCCGGACGGGAAGCGGCGGCCCGGGCGGCCCAGGGCGTGGGCACGTTTCCCGCGCTGCCCGCCGGAGACCCCGTCGGGCTGACGGTGGCCGCGTTCAGCTCGCGGGCGGTCTACGACAGCGGGCGTTCACTCACCGGCCGTACCGTCCGGATGACCGGCTTCGTCACCCGGGGCAAGGGCCAAGTCTGGTACCTGACACGCCTGTTGGTGACCTGCTGCGCCGCCGACGCGACGACCTCGAAGGTGGAGATCCGGGGCGCCGGCGCACCGGCCGTCGACACATGGGTGACGGTCACCGGAACGTGGCTGCCCGAAGGGGAGTTGGGGTCGGACGAGGCGTGGCCACCGGTGCTGGCGGCCGACACCGTCGTACGGATCGCGCAGCCGAAGGACCCGTACGAGAAGCCGTGACGCCCGTTCGCATCTGCACCGGCCCCTACAGCTGCACCGGCCCCTACACCTGCATCCGCCCCTGCCTCCGCACGTCCGCCAGCCGCAGCGCGCCGAGTTGGACGCCGATCTGGGTCGCCTCGTTCGCGACGTCGCCCATGCCGCCGTTGGTCAGGGTGTACGCGTCGTCGCCCGCGCGGACGGCGGCGACGTCGAGGGTGAGGGTGGCGGGCTCGCCGTCCTCGTTGTGGCTCGTGAGAGTGACATGGAGCCCCTGTCGTACGTCCCCCACCTCAGGTAGGGGTGCCTCGGTCACCATGACGTCCTGGACGACGTTCTTCGGCGAGGTCGCGGTGAAGCGGGCGCACACCTGGGGGATCGTCTTCAGCCAGGCGAGCGCGCGGTCCACCTCGGCGGCGGGGCGCTGGGCGGTCACCTGGAAGCGGAGCTGCGCGTCGGTGTCGGCGTCGTCGAGGCCGATGGCGGCGCGGGCGGGGGCGCCGAGGAGTTCGTCCGCGTACAGGGCGTCGAGGAAGCGGGCGCACTCCGGGGCCGTACTGGTCGCCTTCAGCACCCCGTCCCGCCAGGTCGCCGCGCCCCGCGTGGCGGTCCAGGGCGCGCCCAGGTCGGCGACGGTGAGCAGGGCGGCCCGCGCCTGCGCCTCGCTCAGCACGCCCGGCGCCTTCGGACTCGCCTGCGGGGAAGGGGACTTGGCGATGGTCGGCGTGGGGTGCGGGGCGACCGCCGGATGTTCGAGACCGAGCGCCGCGCACCCCGCCATCGCCCCCGCACACACCATCGCCACGCTCACACCCAGGGCTCGACGCACCGCACCCGCCTCCTGACGCAGGGACACCTGCTCCCACGCCAGCACCCCGCCCGGAGGCCGACCACCGTGGCGGTCCGTCCGGGGGACGAGGTTCCTGCGGGTGGGTGTGCGGGGGTAGTACCGGAGCGGGATGCGGCACCGGGGCGTAGTGCCCCGGCGTCGTACTTCGGAGGTAGAGGAGCACTACCGGAGAGGGAGAGGGCCCACCCTCCCCAGGGCCAGGGCCAGGGCACAGGACCCCGGAAGGGGCTCAGCCCTCCAGCGTCCCCAGGTACAGCTTCACGTACCGCTCCACGTCAACCTCCAGAGCTACGTCCACCAGTACCCCACCCCGGCCCTGGCCGTGGATCTCCGCCTCGCCGGGGCGCGGGCGCCGGTCGACGACCGTCTGGCCCCGGGTCGGTCCCGGTGCGAGGGAGACCTCGACCGGGAGGAGTGCCGTGGTGAGGCCCCCGGGGTCGGCGACCGCGCAGACCGCGCCCGCGTCGCCGAGGCAGCCGGTGGGGCTGGGGTCGCCGCTGGCGTCGGGGTCGCGGTGGGCCAGCAGGTCACCCGTCAGACGTAGTACCGGGTCCCCGCTCGCCCGCAGCCGGGCGATGTCGTCCCCGGGGACCAGGACCTGCCGGAAGACGTCCAGCCCGTACATCGTGAGAGGGACCCCGGCGCTCAGCAGGACCGCCGCCGCCTCCGGGTCGTGCCAGACGTTGAACTCCGAGACGGGGGTGGCGTTCCCGACCTCCACCGCGCCGCCCATGAAGACGATCCGCTCGATGTTCGCGGTCACCTCGGGGTACGTCCGCAGCAGCAGCGCGATGTTGGTGAACGGGGCCGTCGGGACCAGCGTCACCTTGCGCGGGGACGCGAGGATCTCCCGCCGCAGGAGTGACACGGCGTCCAGTTCCACAGGGGTACGGGTAGGGGGTGTGAGACCGAGGTCGCCCATGCCGTCCACGCCGTGCACGTGCTGCGCCGAGCGCGCCGGTTCGATCAGCGGGCGCTCCGCTCCCCGGGCGACCGGGATGTCCGGCGCGCCCGCCAGCTCCAGCACGGTCAGGGTGTTGCGGACGACGCCGTCCACATCCGTGTTCCCGGCGACACAGCTCACCGCCCGCAGGTCGATCGCCGGATGCCGGACGGCGAACAGCAGGGCCAGGGCGTCGTCGACACCGGTGTCCACGTCCATGATCACGGGGATGGGCTGGCTGGTCACGGGACCCCTTCCGGGTGGCGGGAGCGTCGGACTGCGGGCGGTCTCGGCAGGCGGCGGGCGAGTACGGCGAGGCTTAGGGAGTGACGCCGTACGGGTGACCGCCGAGCCGGGCCGCCGGGGCCGAGCC
>NZ_LIRL01001146.1 GCF_001419795.1 Streptomyces niveiscabiei | reverse complement strand
GCCACCGACATCGCCGTAGGGACGGAAGTCCCCCTGCCGCCTTCCCCCTGCCTCGGACCTTCTCCTTGCCGCAAACCTTGTTTTGTCATGTGCGCGTCACTAACTTCTTACCGCTCGCACACCTCACCGCAACACGCCCCCGCGAGCATTCCCACGCCCCCCACTCCAACACCCCCACACTCCCCGGGAGTTCGCATGCGAAAGCTCTACGCGCGTGGACGGCTCAGCATACTGGCCGCCCTTACCGGACTCATAGCCTCCGTCGGCGTCCTCAACGGCCCGACCGCGTCCGCCGCGCTCCCCACGCCCGTCAGCGCGGCCACCGCGCGCACCTATCTGTCCCAGCTCACCGTGGCCACCGAGGACCGGACGGGCTACGACCGGGACCTCTTCCCGCACTGGATCACCATCTCCGGCGCCTGCAACACCCGTGAGACCGTCCTCAAGAGGGACGGGTCCGGGGTCGTCACCAACTCCTCCTGCGCCGCCACCAGCGGTAGCTGGTACTCCCCCTACGACGGGGCTACCTGGACCGCCGCGTCCGACCTCGACATCGACCACCTCGTGCCGCTGGCCGAGGCGTGGGACTCCGGCGCGAGCGCCTGGACCACCGCCCAGCGCCAGGCCTTCGCCAACGACCTCACCCGCCCGCAGCTCATCGCGGTCACCGACAACGTCAACCAGGCCAAGAGCGACCAGGACCCGGCCGAGTGGATGCCGTCGGTCACCTCGTACCGCTGCACGTACGTCCGCGCGTGGGTGCAGGTGAAGTACTACTACGACCTGTCCGTCGACTCCGCCGAGAAGTCCGCACTGACGAACTACCTCGCGGGCTGCTGACCTTCTGCCGGGAGATGCCACAGCGCGGGGCCCTGTCTCCCACGGAGGAGACGACGATGGACCTCGCGCTGTGGATCTCAGCCGGACGACCACCTTCGTGAAGTCCCTCGGCATCCTCGAACTCCTCGCCGCCGCAGGCCTATTACTACCGGCCGCGCTGAACACCGCGCCGACACTGGTCGCCCTGAACCTCACCTACCTCACCCTCGCCGCATTCGTGGCACGGGGCCGCTTCGGCCCGACACCGTTCACCGGCTGAGGGGCGCGCTTGAGCGCGGGGGCCGGCGCAGCCTCGCTCTGGACCTCGAAGGCGACCGAATCCCGGCGATCCAACCGATCGGCAATCCCGACAAGCTCCGGCATATCAGCCCGATGGCAGACGCATGCGACGTCGGTCGGGCATTTCACCGTACCGGGCGCGGGTGACCGGTCACATCTCCCTCCGGGAACTCGCACCCCTTTTGCCGCAGACATATTCACGCGCCCACGGGGATCCTTTTCGGTGCATTTGGTTGCGGATCTCCATGGACGCGTGAATTCACGGCACTGCAACTGGAACCCCCCGTCCGGTATTTCAGGAACCGGTGCTGTTCCAGTCGGGCGCGTATACCACGGCTTCGGAAACGTCGCCGGCGTGGATGACGGCGTGGGGGGTTCCGGCCCCGCCGAGGGCGGTGGCGAGGACCGCCGCGAAGAGGGCCGCGAGTACAGCGACGCGAAGCAGTATGTTCTTCGAGTCGATTGTCTGGTAGTGCATTCGGGTATTCCCATCGTTCAAGGTCCTGCGGTCGGGAACACTCTGGCCGCGGCCCGTCAGTGGAGGATCAGCGGACGATGGACGGGAGATGGACGCGCACCGCAGTCCGGGCAATTCACCCCCCACCCCGGGATTCCGATCGGAAGGTGTTCATGTGTTCATGCGTTCCACAATCCGCCCGCCCGACGGTAATCCCACGGTCAATCGCATCCACGCAATGAAAACGTCCGGTCACGGCTGCTTGAACCTGCAAGTTCTCGGCTAGGATGGCCCCGCGCTGCGCTCGGTCCGACCAGAGAGGTGACCCGGTGGCGGTCCTCCATGTGTCCCTTCTCGGCCTGCTCGAAGTACGCCGCGACGCGACCGACCTGGACCTCGGGAACCCCCAGCAGCAGGCCCTGTTCACCGCCCTCCTGCTGCGCCGCGGGAGAACCGCCTCGGCGGCGGACCTGATGGAGGCGATCTGGGGCGAGGAGGTCCCCGCCTCGGCGCTCACGACTCTGCGCACCTATGCCTGGCGGCTGCGCAAGATTCTGGAGACGAACAGCAAGTCCCCGGAGTTTCTGGTCTCGGTGGGCGACGGATACCGGCTGGTCGTGCGCGACGAACACATCGACTGGTACGAGGCGCAGCGGCTCGGCCGGGAAGCGCTCGACGCCAATGGTCCGCACCACGCCCTGGAGACCCTGGAACGCGCTCTGGCCCTGTGGAAAGGAGAACCTCTCGCGGGGATTCCCGGCCCGTACGCGGCACTTCAGCGCGACCGCATCGACGAGACCCGGCTCGCCCTCGTGGAAGAGCGCCTGCACACCGTGATCACGCTCGGCCAAGGCCAGTTGTGCATTCCCGAGTTGGTGGAACTGGTCGGCCGTTATCCCTTACGGGAGCGACTGTACGCCCTGTTGATGCGGGCGCAGGCCGGATCCGGCCGCAGGGCGGACGCGCTGACGACCTATCACGACGCGCGCAGGCTGCTCGTCGACGAGCTCGGGGTCGACCCCGGCGCCGAACTCACCGCCGTACACCGCCGGATACTCAGCGGCGAACTGGACTCCGTACCGGACCCGTTGGAGGGCCCCGACGAGCGGGCGGACCGGGGGGCCGTGCTGCCGCCCGCGCAACTGCCGCCGGAGCCCGCGGACTTCATCGGGCGGGCGCATGTCGCGCAGGCGCTCACCTCGGCGATGAACGCGGAGAGCCGGCCGACGCTCCCGGTGGTGGTGCTGGCCGGGATGGGCGGCGTCGGCAAGTCCTCGCTGGCGCTGCACGTGGCGCACCGGGTGCGCGAGGCGTACCCGGACGGGCAGTTGTACGCCGACCTGGGCGCGATGGCCGCCCCGGAGACCGTCCTGACGGGTTTCCTGCGGGCGCTCGGCGCGCGCCCCGAGGACGTGCCCGAGCCGCTGGAGGCGCGTACGGCGCTGCTGCGGACGATGCTGAACGGGCGCAGGGTGCTGATCGTGCTGGACGACGCGCGCGACGCGGCGCAGGTCCAGCCGCTGCTGCCGGGCAGCGCGCACTGCGGGGTGCTGATCACGAGCCGGACCCGGCTCGGCGGTCTCCCGGCCTCCCTCCAGGTCGAGTTGGAGGCGTTCTACCTCGACGAGGCGCTCGAATTACTGACCCACGCGATCGGCGCCGAGCGGGTGCGCGCGGAGCCGGAGGCCGCCGCCGCGCTGATGGAGTCGTGCGCCTGCCTGCCGCTGGCCGTACGGATCGTGGCGGCCCGGCTCGCGGCCCGGCCGCGCTGGTCGATCCGCTCGCTGGCCGCGCGGCTGGCCGACGAGCGGCGCAGGCTCAGCGAGCTGAAGGCGGGCGACCTGACCGTGTCGGCCGTCTTCGACGTGACGTTCCGCCAGCTCCCGGCGGACCAGGCGCACGCGCTGTGCCTGCTGTCCTGCGTGAGCAGTCCGGACCTGTCGCTGGCGAGCGCGTCGGCGCTGCTCGGCACGGGCGAGGAGGAGGCGGAGGAGTTCCTGGAGTCGCTGGTGGACGCGGCGGTCCTGGAGACGCCGTCGGCGGGCCGGTACCGGTTCCACAGCCTGCTGCGCACGTTCGCCCGGGAGAAGCTGCCGGCGAGCGCGTACGCGGAACCGTTCCGGCGGCTCCTGCACTCGCTGCTGGCGTCCGCGGTGGACGCCTTCCGGCACGCGGTGCCCGGCGATCCGATCGAGGACGCCCTGACGCCGGCCAGGATGCCGGGGCGGCTGTTCGGCAGGCCCGCCCAGGCGCGGGCGTGGGCGGTCGCGGAGGCGCCGACGGCGCTCGCGGTGGCCGGGCAGGTCGCCCGGGAGTGGACGGAGATACAGCCCGGCGAGTACCACCACCGGGAGTGGCTGACCCCGGCGACGGACCTGCTGATCGCGCTGAGCGCCTACTGGGGTGACACGAGCCATGTGGCGTGGAACAGCACCCTCGACGCCCTGACGCGGGCCGCGGTGCTGGCCGGGGACGAACGGGCCGAGGGGCGGGCGCGGTTCCTCCGGGGGAACATCCACCTCGCCCGCGCCCGGCTCGCCGCGGCCGTCGAGCACTCCACGCTCGCGGTCGCCCTGACCCGGCACACCGGGGACCTCGTGATCCTCCGCCAGGCCCTCAACGACCTGGGTCTCGCCCACCAGTTGAGGGGCGAGTTCCAGGAGGCCGCCGCCTGCTACGACGAGGCGATCGTGCTGGCCCGCAGCCTCGGCCACGCCACCGGCGAGGTCGCCACGACCCTCAACTCGGCGCTCCTGCACGTCAACGCGGGCGACCCGGCGCGGGCGATCGGCATCTGCGAGCGGCTGCTGGCCGGCACCCCGGCGCTGTGCGCGAACCCGGGGGGCGCGGCGTACGCGTTCTACGTCCTCGGGTTCGCGCACCACACGCTGGAGGACCACCTGGCGGCCGTGTCCTGGTACGAGCGCTGCCTGTCCGTCGCCCTGGACGCGGGCCTCACCGGCCGGGAGGCGTGCGCCCGGTTCCGGCTCGCGGACTCGCTGCGGGCCCTCGGGCACCTGGAGCCGGCGGCGGTGGAGGCGCTGCGGGCCGTCGAGATGTGCGAACGGGCGGGCGACGTACGCAACTTGGCGCAGGCGCTGCTGGTCCTCGGCCGGGTGCGGCTGGACCTCGGGGAGCGGGACGCCGCGCGCTCGGCGCTCACCGACGCCCGGCGGATGATGGCCGAGCTGCGGCTGCCGGACGAGGGCCTGGCGGCCCTGCTGCTGCTCGCCGTACCGGTCACCGGGTCACGGTGAGGCGGCCGGGCGGGTGGCCACCGCGAGGAGGTTGGCGCCGCGCGCGCCGGAGTCGGGGTCGATGAGCAGCTCCCGTTCCATCTTCAGGACGTCGGCGAAGGTGCCCTCCTCGTGCGGGAAGCGCGCGTAGAAGCTGGAGGCGGGCAGGACCAGGCCGGGGAAGCCGGTCAGGGCGTCCACCCGCAGGTCGAGCGCCCGGCACAGCAGCCGGATCTGGCCGGGGGTGAAGAGGTGCGCGTGCGGGGCGCCGGGGCCGCCCGGGTCGTGTCCGGCGAGGCTGTGCAGGGCCGCTTGGAGGTCGCCGCAGCCGAGGTACTCGTGGGCGGTGTGCCAACGGCTCGGCAGGAACGACACCATGAGCCCGCCGGGCGCCATCAGCGCCGCCAACTCCCTGAGGCCCGCCTCGGGTTGGGAGAAGGCGCTGAGGTGCGAGCAGTCGTGGAAGACGAGGTCGTGCCCGTGCTCGCCCAGCAGGCCCGCCAACTCGCCCGGCCGCGCCGCGAGATGGCGTACNNGGCCTCGGCGGCGGCCTCCGGGGTCGGCGCGATGTGGACGCCGGTGCTGTGCGGGTACTCCGCGGCGATCCGGCGCGCCCAGCGGCCGGCGCGGGCCGAGACGTCGACGTACCGGAAGGAGAGCGGCAGACGGGAGAACACCGACTGTTCGAGGGCCGTCCACAGCAACGCGTCGGTGAGCCGGCCGTAGAGGCGGCCGGGGGCGTCCTCCTCGTCCCTCGTGCGGACTGTCCCGTCGTGCTGCGCTGAACTGGTCACTGTGGCCTCTCGGTTCGCGTCGCCTCGATCCTTTCCCGGGCTCGCGCGGGGTCAGGCGCGGCCCGGCGGGCGCCGGGGTGCGGGGGTCCGGTCGGCGGA
>NZ_LIRL01001145.1 GCF_001419795.1 Streptomyces niveiscabiei | reverse complement strand
GTCCAGGGGCTGCGCGGGTGGGCGGACCGGCTCGCCGAACAGCTCGCGCGGCAGGAACCCGGCCTCCACTACGCCAACCTCGCGGTCCGGGGCCGCCGTTCGGGCCAGGTGCGCCGCGAGCAGCTCGCCCCGGCGCTCGCGCTGCGGCCGGACCTGGCGACCGTGGTGGCCGGTGTCAACGACGTCCTGCGCCCGAACTTCGACCTCGACGAGGTGACCGCCGACCTGGAGGCGATGTTCGCCGCGCTGACCGGGCAGGGGGCGACGGTCGCGACGCTGACGTTCCCCGACGTCGGGCGCGGCACGCCGCTGGCGCGTCCCCTGGGGCGCAGGATCCTCGCGCTCAACGACCGCGTCCGCGCGTCCGCCGCGCGGTACGGCGTGGTGGTCGCGGACACGTCCGTGTACCCGGTGGTGACCGACCCCCGGCTGTGGAGCGCCGACCGCCTGCACGCGAGCCCGCTGGGGCATGCGCGGATCGCCGCGGCGATGGCATACGCGCTGAACGTCCCGGACAGCGACACGAGTTGGGCCGACCCCCTGCCGACCGCCCCACCGCCCGCCTCCGCCTTGGCCGACCTGCGCTGGGCCGGCACGTTCCTCGGACCATGGCTCGTACGGCGCCTGCGCGGCCGTTCATCGGGGGACGGCAGGGCGCCGAAGCGCCCGGAACTGCTGCCGGTGACCGGGGTCTGAGGCGGGGGCGGCAGCGTTCGTCGCTGTCAGGCCGCGCTGCGCCGCGCGGGCCTCCGGGGCGAGGGGGCGGCACGCGTCGCTGTCGGACCGCTGGTGCCCGAGGCTGTGGGCGGCGCCGGCCTGCTCTGCCCCGCACCGGCATCTGAGGCGGGGCCTGCGCTCGCAGCAGTCAGGCCGCTCTGGCCCGCAGGCGCCTTAGCCGCCCCGCGGCCGTGTCTCAGTCGTCGTCCCGGTGTGTGGCCAGTCGCTGGTCGATCCTGCGGAGGGCCAGGTCGCCCCACTGGAGGTTCTCGCGCTCGAACGCCATCCCTCGCAGCAGCGTGAGGTAGGGCCCGATCCGTTCCGCCTCCGCGAAGTACGCCTCCTCCGACCGGCCGGCGAGGAGGCGTTGGCGCAGGCGCTCGTACCGGGCGAGTTTGGCGGTGGCCCACTCCATGTGGGCGGCGACGGCCGTGCGGACCGCTTGCCCGTCGCCCGCGTCGAGGCACTGGACCTTGACCAGCAGCTCGTCGCGGATGGCGGTCGGCTTGGCCGGGGGCCGGGCGGTGTAGGTGCGGACGGCTTCGCGGCCGGTCCGGGTGAGGGAGAAGAGGCGTTTGTCGGGGCGGCCCTTCTGTTCGACGACGCGCCCGGTGACGAGGCCCTCGGCCTCCATGCGGTCCAGTTCCCGGTAGAGCTGCTGGGGCGTGCACGTCCAGAAGTTCGCGACCGACGCGTCGAACGCCTTCGCGAGGTCGTACCCGGACGCCTCGCCCTCCAGGAGGGCCGCCATCACCGCGTTCCGCAGAGCCATGGGTGCCACGCTAGCAGTCAACTAGTTGAGTACGGGCGGATGGTCATGGTTTGCCGAGGGGGAACTCCGCGCGCACCTCCCACCCGACCGTGCCCCGGGGGCCGGTCGTCAGGTCGCCGCCGAGGGCCGTCACACGCTCCTTGAGGCCGACGAGGCCGAAGCCGCCGCCGTGCGCCGCCGCGGGGAGTTGGGTGCTGCCCCGGCCGTCGTCGGTGACGGAGACGGTGAGGCGGCCGGGGTCGTCGAGGAGGCGGACGTCGATGTGGGTGGCGTCTGCGGCGTGGCGACGGATGTTGGTGAGGGCTTCCTGGACGACGCGGAAGGCGGCGGCCTGGATCTCGTGGGGGAGGTCGTCGGGGAG
>NZ_LIRL01001144.1 GCF_001419795.1 Streptomyces niveiscabiei | reverse complement strand
GCCCACGCCGTGAACCCGTCCCCCCGGAGGCCGCCATGACCGCGCTTGACCCTGCCGCGACGTCAACGTCTGTACTGGTGGGCATGAGGATCGGAGAACTCGCCGAGACGATCGGCGTCACCACGCGGGCTGTACGCCACTACCACCACCTGGGCCTGCTTCCCGAGCCGGACCGCCTCTCGAACGGCTACCGGGACTACACGCTGCGGCACGCGGTGGCCCTCGCGAGGATCCGGCGGCTCACAGAACTCGGCGTGGGTCTCGCCGAGGTCCGGGACGTACTCGCGGACGACGCGGGAAAAGACCTGGTCGAGGTCCTCGGGGAGCTGGACGAGGACCTGGCGCGGCAGGAGGAGGCGATCCGGGAGCGGCGGGCGCGGCTGAGGGTGCTCCTGGAGGCGGGTGAGCTGTCCGCCGAGGGGCCGGTCTCCCCGGAGCTGGCGGAGCTTTTCGCGCGGACGTCGGGGCTCGCCGACTCCCCGATGGCCGCGAAGGACCGCGAGGTGCTCGCGCTGATCGAGACGGCGGCACCGCCCGAGACGCGGGCGCGGCTCCTGGCGGCCGTCGGATCGGTCGCCGGCTCCCCGGAGGCGATCGCGCGGGCGAACGAGGCGTACGCCCTACTGGACGACCTGGCCGGAGCCGAGGCGGACGACCCGCGCGTGGAGGCCGCCGCGCACCGGCTCGCCGCGTGCGTGCCGCCGGACCTGCTGCCCGAGGAACGGCCCGAGCCCGACACCATGTTCCTGCGCGCCTTCTACGCCGACTTCCCGCCCGCGCAGGCGGCGGCGATCCGGCGGGCACTGGAGATCCTGGGGGTGGAGACATGAGAGTCCTGCGGGCGCTGGCCCGGCATCAGGGGCGGATGTGGGCCGACCTCGCGCGGTGGGCGCGACGGCGGCACACCGGGGAGGGGCGGCGGCTGGCGTACATGCGCGGGCAGGGCTCCATGACCGCGGCGATCGTGTTCGTGTGCGTGGTCGAGACGATCGGGGTGGCCGTCCTGCTGCGGGAGTACCCCGTCGCGCACTGGGTGGCGTTCGCCCTCGACGTCTACACGCTCGCGCTGGTCCTCGGGTCGTACGCGTCCTGCGTGGTGAGGCCGCACGTCCTGGAGGCGGACGCGCTGCGGGTCCGGTACGGGCAGGTGGACGTCCGGCTCCCCTACGACCGGATATCCGGCGTCCGGCGCGAGACGCGCTCCTCGCACCCCGAGGCCGAGGGCGAGCTGAGCCTGCCGGTCGGCGGACAGACCTCCGTCACGCTGGAGCTGGCGGAGCCGGTCGTCCACACGGGGCTGCTGGGGCGGGTGCGAGAGGTGACGGTCGTGCGGCTGCACGCGGACGACGCCGACGGTGTCGTCCGGGAGATCAGGCGGGTGCGAAGCGGACGGTGCGTGTCGCCGGATCCGCTCGGGTGAGGCGGACGCGGAGGTGTTCGCCGAGAGGGAGGTGATCGCCGTCGATACGGCCGACGACGGCCGGGGACTCCAGGTGCACGGTGCCGTGGTGGTTCTCCAGGTCGATGACGCAGGCGTCGAAGGTCTCGCCGACGTGACCGGCGAGGACGGCGGCCTCGACGACGTCCACGCAGGCCCGCTCCACGGCGTTCGCCCGGTGGCCGCCCTCCGCCATCCGCTCCGGGAGCGCGTCCAGCGCGGCGAGCACCCACTCCGGGGGCGGGTCGCCGACCACCGCGGCGAGGCACAGCTCGGTGGCGTAGCGGTCGGCGAGGCGGCGCAGGGGGGCCGTGCAGTGGGCGTACGGGGCGGCGACCGCCGCGTGCGTGGTGAGGTCGGGGAGGGCGCCGTCGCGGAAGACCGTGTAGCCGGCGCCGCGCAGGAGGCTCGTGCACTCCTGGAGGAACGCCGCGTGGCGCGGGGTGCGCGGGTCGAGGGAGCGGATCAGGCGGGAGTACGGGACGTGGTGCGGCCAGTCGATGCGCAGCGCCTGCGCGACCCTGCGCAGGCGGGCCACCGCGCCGTCCGGGGCGGCGGGGAGGGTGCGCAGCACTCCCGTGCCGGACGACAGCATCAGGTCGGCCGCCGCCATGCCGGTCAGCAGGGAGAGCTGGGCGTTCCAGCCGTCCGCGGGCAGGGGCGCGCGGTACGTCAGCTCGTACGTGTCGTCCCGCTCCACGATCTCCTGCTCCGGGACGTTCAGGGAGATGCCTCCCCGCTCGACCTCCTGGCGTTCCCGCAGCTCACCGATGGTCTTCAGCAGGGCGAGGGGTTCCTCGGCGGTGCCCTCGTCGATCTGCTTCTGCACGCCCGCGTAGTCGAGTTTCGCCCTGCTGCGCACGAGCGCGCGGCGGACGTCCACCGC
The DNA here is from genome assembly GCF_001419795.1 of Streptomyces niveiscabiei. GTDB lineage: Bacteria > Actinomycetota > Actinomycetes > Streptomycetales > Streptomycetaceae > Streptomyces > Streptomyces niveiscabiei. The sequence goes on along the minus strand of NZ_LIRL01001144.1, from coordinate 440 downwards.
GAGCGTCCTGCCGTCCGCGTCCAGGTCGATCGTCCACAGGGCCGCCGGGCGGGGCCGGTCCGGGAGCAGGCTGGCGGCGCCCTCGCTGAGGACCGCCGGGTGCAGGGGGACCCTGCCGTCCGGGAAGTACAGGGTCGTCACCCTGCGGTTCGCCTCCGCGTCCAGCGCGCCGCCCGGTACGACGAACGCCGCGACGTCCGCGATCGCGTACCGGACGCGGTAGCCGGTGCCCTGCCGCGACAGGTGCAGCGCCTGGTCCAGGTCGGTCGACTCGGGCGGGTCGATGGTGAGGAAGGGGATGTCCGTCGCGTCGTACGCCGGGAGCGTGGGGTTCGTCGCGGCCCGCTCCGCCTCCGCGAGGACCTCCGGCGGGAAGGCGGCGGGGACTCCCAGCTCGGTGCGGAGGTCCGCGAGGGCGGCGCGGAGGGGGGCTTCGGGTG
>NZ_LIRL01001143.1 GCF_001419795.1 Streptomyces niveiscabiei | reverse complement strand
GGCGGGTGAGGCCGGGCCCCGCCGCAGTCCTCCTCGGCTGGACCCTCACCGCCCTGGGCCTGGCCCTGGCGGGCCCCGGCCTCACCCACCTCTGCGGCAGACTCCTCCAGACCTTCCGCCCCGGAGCCCTCCGCCTCCTCGCGGGCAGGGGCCTCATGGAGGAGTCGGAGAGAATCGGCCGCCCCCTGGGCATCCTGTGCGCGGTCCTCTCCGGCGCCTACACGATGGCCACCCTGAACGGCGACAGACCGACCGGCCCCCTCTCCACCCTGGGCGTCCTCCTGGTCACCGGCTGCGCCCTGGGCACACTCCTCACCGCGGCCGTGGAGTCCCGCCAGTCGAGGGCGGACACGACAGCGGCCCTCCTGAGACTGGGCGCCCCGGCGAAGACGCTCCGCACGGCGGCAGCCGCACGCACAGCGGCTCTCCTCCTGGTCTTCACCCCCCTCACCCTCGCGGTGGCCCAACTGGCCACGCTCCCCCTGGCGACCTGATCCCGGCCCCCTGAAAATTCGTACGAAAAAAATCCCGGACCACCGATGAGTAACCCGCACCCCCGGGGTCTACCTACCGAACACAACGGACCGACACCGATGGAGACCCCGAGATGACCACCCCCGCGTACCAGCAGATGATCTTCATCAACCTCCCCGTGGCGGACCTCGCCGCGTCGAAGGAGTTCTTCACGGGCCTGGGCTACTCCCTGAACCCCCAGTTCAGCGACGACAACGCCGCATCGGTGGTGATCAGCGACACGATCGTGGCGATGCTCCTGACGAAGCCGTTCTACGCGACGTTCACGAAGAAGGAGATCGCGGACGCCACGAAGACCAGCGAGGTCATGATCGCGCTGAGCGCGGAGACCCGCGCCGCCGTGGACACCCTGGTGGACCGGGCCCTGGAACTGGGCGCGACGGAGCCGAGGGACCCCCAGAACATGGAGGGCTTCATGTACGGCCGGGCCTTCGACGACCTGGACGGCCACACCTGGGAGGTCATCTGGATGGACCCGTCGGCGATGGAGGGCTGACGAGACCTGCCTAGCATGGGCGGGTGGACCAGACACCCGCCCATCAGTACGACAGCGCCCAGCCGTACGACGGCATACCCGACCGCGAGATCGAATCCCTCCCGGAGTTCGACGAGGTGATCGCGACGGCCGGCACCCTGGCGAGATACCGCGTCCAGGCGGTCGACCTGACAACGCGCACGCCCGCGCTCCTGACGGCCGACACGACCGGCGCCGTCTTCCTGGGCTGCCCGATGACCCCGGAGGCGGACGCGCACGTCAGATCGGCGGGCGCCCTGGTGTTCCCCCCGATCCCGGGCCTCCCGTTCGACCCGTACCGGGGCCTGCTGTACACCCCGGACGAGTTGTTCGAGGACTTGCCGGAGGGCTACGAACACACCCCCGACGCCCAGACGTACGCGTGGTTCCAGCAGACGAAGGCCGACGGCGACATCTTCGCGTCGATGCTCCGCTCGGTGCACGACGACGCGGTCTCGGACGCCCTGGACGAACTCCTGGTCGACGCAAGGGTGGTGGGGGATGGGGGTACCTCCCTGCTCGAACGAAGTTGAGAGCTTGGGGGAGGGCGGCCACGCGATGGCGCGCGGCACGGACGAGTACGCCGGCGCCGCGCGCCTGGGCCGCACGCTGGCCCGAGCGGGCCTGACCGTCGCGACGGGCGGCGGCCCGGGCGCGATGGAGGCGGCGAACCTGGGCGCGTACGCGGCCCCGTTCGAGGACGCCATGCTGGAGGAGGCGCTCCAACTCCTGGCGAAGGCACCGACGTTCACGCCGTCGGTGACCGAGTGGGCGTCGGCGGCGTTCGAGGTCCGTGCCCAACACCCGGGCGGTGGGCCGTCGGTGGGGATTCCGACCTGGTTCTACGGCCACGAGCCGCCGAACGCGTTCGCCGCGCACACGGCGAAGTACTTCTCCAACGCCACCCGCGAGGACGGCCTGTTGGCGCGCTGCACGGCGGGCGTGGTGTTCCTGCCGGGGGCCGCCGGGACCGTACAGGAGATCTTCGACAACTCGACGCCGAACTACTACGAGTCGCGGGGCGAGCCGAGGCCGATGGTGCTGGTCGACGAGGCGCACTGGACGCGACGCCTGCCCGCCTGGCCGCTGTTGGAGGCGCTGGCGAAGGACAGGGCGATGGCGGCGCGGATCACGCTCGTGGACCGTATCGAGGACGCGCCTGAAGCTTTGAAACGCGCGGGTAATTAATAAGCAAGCAAAGCCGTGGGTCAAATGGGATGCGCGCGTTGACACTTCTTATGGCGCGCTTATACACCTGTGAGCCTCAAGGGGATGTCGATGCGTCCCGCACGGGGCCGACTCCCCTTCAACCCCCCGCAGTTGTGCCTCCCCGCAAAGGACAAACGTGTCCATATCCCGCCGCACCGCCGCTCGTTCGGCTCGAATGCTCGGCGTAGCCGCCGCTTCCGCGGCCGTCGTCCTCTCCGCGTCCACGAGCGCACTCGCCTGCACCATCCAGGACTTCTCCGCCGCCGCGTCCTGCGACGGCGACAAGGGCGTCATCACCGTCAAGGACGTCG
>NZ_LIRL01001142.1 GCF_001419795.1 Streptomyces niveiscabiei | reverse complement strand
CTCGGGGTGCTGAAGGCGGGGGCGGCCTACGTGCCGTGGAACCCGGCGTACCCGGCCGGGCGGCTGCGGGCGTTCCTGGCGGACGTCGCCCCGAAGATGCTGCTCACCGCATCGGACGTGACCCTCGACGCCGGTGACACGCCGGTGCTCCTCGTGGACGCCGGGCACGGCCCGCAGGCCGCCCCGCGCGGCCCCGGCCCCGAAAGCCCCGCGTACGTCATCCACACCTCGGGCTCGACCGGCGCCCCCAAGGGCGTCGTCGTCACCCACCGCAACGTCACGCGGCTGTTCGAGGCCACCGCGAGCCGCTTCGACGTCGGGCCCGACGACGTGTGGACGCTCTTCCACGCCTACACCTTCGACTTCTCCGTCTGGGAGCTGTGGGGCGCGCTGCTGCACGGCGGGCGCCTCGTCGTCGTCCCCCACGACGTCGCCCGCTCCCCGCACGACCTCCTCGACCTGCTCGCCGGCGAACGCGTCACGGTCCTCAGCCAGACCCCCTCCGCCTTCACCCAGCTCGCCGCCGCCGACGCGGAGAAACCCGCCCGACTCGCCCTGCGGTACGTCGTGTTCGGCGGTGAAGCCCTCGAACCCTGGCGGCTCACCTCCTGGTACACCCGGCACGCCGACGACGCCCCCCGCCTCGTCAACATGTACGGCATCACCGAGACGACCGTCCACGTCACACACACGGCCCTCGACGCGGGCGGCCCCGCCGGCATCGGCCGCCCGCTGCCCCACCTGCGGGTACGGCTCCTGGACGCCGCCCTGCGCCCCGTCCCGCCCGGCGTCCCCGGCGAGATGTACATCGCGGGCGACGGGGTGGCCCTCGGCTACCTGCGGCGTACGGCGCTGACCGCCGCCCGGTTCGTCGCCGACCCGCAGGGCCCGCCCGGCAGCCGCGCGTACCGCAGCGGGGACCTCGCCCGGTGGGGCGACGACGGCACCCTGGAGTACCTGGGACGGTCCGACCGGCAGGTCCAGGTACGGGGGTTCCGCGTCGAGCCCGGGGAGGTCGAGGCCGCTCTCACCGCGCTGCCCGGGGTGCGGGACGCGGCCGTCCACCTCGTCGAGCACGGGCCCGGGGACCGGCGGCTGACCGCCTGGCTCGCGGCGGACGAGGACATCGCACGGGAGGTGCCCGGACAGGCGGCCGCGGTGCTGCCGCCGCACCTGGTGCCCGCCGCGTGGGTCACCGTCGACGCGCTTCCGCTGACCGCCAACGGCAAGCTCGACCTCCGCCGGCTGCTCGCGCTGCGGCCGGGCGGCGCGGGCGGCAGGGCGGCGCGGGGCGAGCGGGAACAGGTGCTGAGCCGGCTCTTCGGCGAGGTCCTCGGACGTGGTGCCGTCGACGTGGAACAGGGGTTCTTCAGCCTCGGCGGGGACTCGCTGCTCGCCGCGCGGCTCGCGGGGCGGGTCCGCGCGGAACTGGGCGCCGACGTCGGCGTCCGGGACGTCTTCGAGCACCCCAGCGTCGCCGCCCTGGCCGCCCGCCTCGGCGGGAGCGCCGCCGTCGGCCCGCGTCCCGCGCCGATGACCCGCCCGGACCGGGTGCCCGCCTCGGCGAGCCAGCGCACCCTCTGGTTCCTGCACCGGCTCGACCCCCGCGCCACCGCCTACCACATCCCCCTCGCGACCCGGCTGCGCGGCGCCCTCGACGTGACGGCCCTGCGCGCCGCCGTGACCGACGTCCAGCTCCGCCACGAGAGCCTGCGGACGGTGTTCCCGCACACCGGGGAGGAACCCTGGCAGCGGGTCCTGGACGAGCCGGTGACCTCGCTGGAGGTGGTGGAGACGGACGAGCCGGGCCTCGGGTCCGTCCTGGAGAACGCCGTACGCCGGCCGTTCGACCTGGAGACGGAGGCCCCCTGGCGGGTCACGCTGCTGCGGCTCGGCGCCGCCGACCACGTCCTGCTGGTCGTCCTGCACCACATCGCCGCCGAC
>NZ_LIRL01001141.1 GCF_001419795.1 Streptomyces niveiscabiei | reverse complement strand
AACTGCCCCGCCTCACGTTCATCGAGTTCTCCGGCTGCCACCACCTCGACCTCACCCCCCTGGCACCCCTCTCCCACCTGGACATCCGCCTCCACCGCAGCAAGCAGACCCTCGGCACCGACCTCATTTCCCCGCCCCGCCTGATCCTCGACTGAGGAAAAACCAGTAGCCCCGCCCCTGCCTGCCCCCTACCGTCATCCCCACGGGGGCGGCTCCCCGGTGTGCTTCCTTCTCACTCCTGAAAAGTCCTAGCGCACCCCCTCTCCGCCCCCGCCTCTCACCTCACCTTCCCGGGGGACCCCTCTTGAGCGAACTCGCCTCCGTCCTGCTGCGCCGCCTCCGGGCCGTCTACGTCGACCAGCCGGGCCCGCGCCCGGGTGATCCTTCGACGGCGGGCGGCATGACAGCTCTGGAAGCCGAGTTGCTGGACCGGGGTTTCGCGCCGGACAGGGAGTTGAGGGGGGCGCTGGCCTGGCTGGGGCCGGCCGGACTGGCGAGGGCGGGGCGGGAGTTGATCGCGTGCATAGATGAAGAACTCGGCGCGGACCGCACGCACATGCCGCTGTTCCGGAACTTCCCGGTGTCGGTGCCGGAGGACACGGAGGCGCTGTGGGTGGACCGGGTCTTCACGCTGCTTCTCCAGTGGCCGGAACAGCCCTGCGTCCTGTGCGGAACGGTGGCGAGTGTGCACCCGGTGTCCCCGTGCGCGCACCTGGTGTGCCGGGAGTGCTGGGACGGCGCCGACTACGCGGGCTGCCCGATCTGCCACCGCAGGATCGACGCGGCGGACCCGTTCCTGAGGCCGGCCCGCCCGCAGCACCGGAACGAGGCCGCCGTGGGCCCGCTCAAGGTGCTGGCGCTGGGCAGGGACGCGCGCGCGGACGCGGGCGCGGCACTGCGGACGCTCCTGGCCCGCCGCACCCCGCTGCCGCCCCGGGACCGGGAGGATCTCGGCGTGCTGCTGGAGCACGCTCCGAAGGGCGTGGAGTGGTTCCCGCGGGATGTGCCGGTCCGGGAGACCAAGGCACTGGTGCTGGGCCGTCTGCTGGCCGCACAGGGCCGCCGTGAGGACGTTCTCCCGCTGCTGGACGCGCATCTGACGACCGCTACGGACGTGCTGCGGCTGCTGTGCGTGTGGTCCGGCGGAGAGGCGGACCTGATCGAGCCGCCGAGGATGCGCTCGCTCCCGCGCGCGCTCCGCCGGCGTCTGCTCGCCGTCCTGGAGCGCTGCCCCCGCCTGGTGGAGGACGTCCTGCGCCACCCGACGGCGTGGAAGCGCGCGGCCGAGACCCTGCACCCCTTCGAACACCACACCCGGCACCCCAGGGCGACCCTCGCCTTCGCGGTCCTGCGGGGCACGCCGATGACGGGGGACCTCGGCGAGGAGGTCCTGCGCACCGCGACCGCCCACCCCCACGAGGTCCGGATCGACGGCACCCGCGTGAGAGCGGCGACCTGGCACGCGCGCGTGGAGGAGGCCCTGGCCGGCAGAGACACCCGCGCGGCCCTGGACCTCCTCGCCGAACGCCCCGGCGAGCTGCTGCGCCGCCTGGACCACGTCCTGCGCCTGGACGGCCTCCCCACGCTCCCGGACGACTTCGCCGACGTCCTGCGCGCCGCCCTCCCCCAGGCGGGCCCCGCGCCTCTCCTGGCCGCCCTGGGGCGCCTGAGGGTCCGTCATCTTCCGGCCGCGCGCCGGGTGTTCTTCCCGCGCGGTCAGGTCACGCACGCGTACACGGTCGACGACACGCGCCCGCCGCTCGCCGAGGCGGTGACAGGGGCGGTGTGCGCGCTGCTGGAGGCGGAGGCGGTCCGGCGCCTCGCGTCGGCCCCGCGCGTGGAGCTGGCGGTGGTGGACTCGGCGCTGGCCGGGCTCGCCGTACCGGCGGCGGAGCGCGCGGACGCGAAGGCGCTGGTGTCGGTGCCGCGCGGGAGCACGCAGCCGCTGCCCCGGGGCGAGGTCCTGCGGCTGTTCCTGCACTGGACGGAGCCCGCGCGCACGCGCGTGGACCTCGATCTGTCGGTCGCCCTGTTCGACGAGGGCTGGGAGCAGGTCGGCCTGTGCGACTACACGAACCTGGTCCACGGCGAGCGCTGGGCGGTGCACTCCGGCGACCTGACGTCGGCTCCGGCGCCGGACGGCGCGACGGAGTACGTCGACCTGGACCTGAGTGCGCTGCGGGCGCACGGCGTGCGGTACGCGCTGCCGGTCGTCCTCAGCTTCAACAACATCCCCTTCGAGAAGCTCCTGGACGCGTTCGCCGGGTTCATGACCCTGCCCACGACGGCCACGACGGCCGGCGCGGCGTACGACCCCCGGACGGTACGCCAGCGGTACGACCTGGCCGGGGACTCGCGCATCCACGTCCCGATGCTGGTGGACCTCAAGGAGCGGACGTTCCTGTGGGTGGATCTGCATCTGTCGGGGTCCGAGGGGCTGCACAGCGTGGGCCGGCACTCGACGGCTCTCGCGCGGGCGGGCCGGGATCTGCACCAGTACTTCGCGTCGGGGCGCTCGACGCTGTGGGACCTGACGGTGTGGCACGCGTGTGCGCGTGCGCGGGAGGTGACGGTGATCCGGCGGGCGCCGGTGCCGGGGGCGCTCGACGAGCTGTGGCACTACCGGTGCGCTGACGGGGAGTCGGCCACGGCGTTCGCCGCGCGCGTACGCGTGCTGGACGCGCCCGACCGTCAGGAGCCGGTCGGCGACGCGGAC
>NZ_LIRL01001140.1 GCF_001419795.1 Streptomyces niveiscabiei | reverse complement strand
GAGAGTGCGCGAAGTGCCGGCTGGCGGCGTTGCATTTCGGGTGGGTCGCCAGCGGGATCCCCGCGGTCGTGCCGATCCCGGTCATCGGGTGGTTAGGGGCCGCGGGGTACGCGAAGGGGGCCGCGCTCATCGCGGGTGGCGTGGGGGCGGGGGCCGCCGGTGTCGGCGGTGCCGCCGCCCCCACGCCACCCGCGATGAGCGCGGCCGCCTTCGCGTACCCCGCGGCCCCGAACCACCCGATGACCGCGATCGGCACGACCGCCGGGATCCCGCTGGCGACCTCCTCGATCTGCAACGCCGCCAGCCGGCACTTCGCGCACTCTTCGAGATGCTTGCGCAGCCCCCGCTCGGCCCGCGTCCGCAACCGCTTGCGCGCGTACGTCCCGAGCTGATCGGCGTACCGGCTGCACTCCTCGTCGGAGGTCAGCGTCGCGGAGACGTGGGCCTGGAGATACGCCTGCTTGAGCCCTTCGCGGGCCCGGGAGGCCAGCACCCGCGTCCCGTTCGCGTCGAGCCCGAACAGCGTCGCGACCTCGCTGGGCGACTCGTCCTCGACCTCGGTGTGCCACAGCACGGCCTGCCACCGCTCGGGCAGCGACCGGAACGCCTGCATGGCCATGGACTGCTCGGCCTCGTGCATGGCCCGTACGTCGGCGCCGAGTTCCAGCGTGTCGTCGTCCCCGACCTCGGAGGCCCGCCCGGCCGCCTGCGCCGCGAACACGGCGAAGTCGTCGACGAGCTGCTCCCGCTTCGCCGACTGGGTCCACTGCGCGGCGACCCGCCGCACGGACGTCAGCAGATAGGCGCGTACGGCGTACTCGGGCCCCGACCCGCCCCGCACCGCCTGGAGCATCCGCGCGAACACCTCGGCGGTGAGGTCGTCGGCGGTGTGCCCGTCCCGGCAGCAGGTGCGCGCATAGCGCCGTACGGCGTCGGCGTGCCGACGGTAGAGCTCCTCGTACGCCGTGTCGTCCCCGGCGCGCATGGAGGCGATGAGGTCGGCGTCGGCGGGAGGCAGCTCCCGCAGCGGCGGCAGCACGCTCTCGTCACGCCGTTCACGCTGCGGAGGAACCTGCGGCGCGTCGAGCTCACCGGTGTCGCCGCCCTGCGACTCGTCCCGCCCGTCAACGCTCATCGCGGAAAGCCCCCGCCGCCAGTCCGTCCAGTCCCGAACACCGGCTCAGAGTGCCACACACATTTCGCCCGACGCCCCCCACGAACGCCCCCTTCCACCCG
>NZ_LIRL01000114.1 GCF_001419795.1 Streptomyces niveiscabiei | reverse complement strand
GTACGGGGGGCGGGCCGACGGTCACCGGGCCCGTGAGGAAGGGGGCCAGCGCGTCCAGTACTTCAGTCCTACGGTCGTCACTCAGCAGGTTGACCCTGGCGGCCTCACGGTCGTACCAGGCGATGTTCCTTCCGTCGGCCAGACAGACGTAGAGCCGTTCCTGGCCGTGGCGCCAGGCCGGTACGACGCGCAGTGCGGTCATGCACCATCACCCCAGGGACCATGGGAACAGGACCGGTACGCCAGGGGCAAGAAGGCGGTTACCTTTGGCGCGAGTTGGGCAGGCCACTGGCAGATCCCTATGCACACGTCCCGTAATACCTACGAGGTACTCCAGGCGAGCGCGCGTTTGGGGAGGCGTTGTTGCGGACCCGCAGGAAGCAGCCCGATGTACCCGCCCCCGACAGTCCGTGGAACGAGATCGTGCCCGGGCTGTGGATGGGCGGACACGAGTTCCGGGGCCGTTCCGGGCATGTGGAACGGGCCGTCGTACGCGATCAGTTCGACCTGGTGCAGACGTTGCTGCGGTTACCGGGGTACGGCCCCGACGCGGGCGTCGAGCACCACATCTGGGACATCCCCGACGGACCTCTCGACGGCACCCAGCTCGCCGGTGTCATCCGCCTGGCCCGGGCGGCGAGCGAGGCACTCGACGAGGGGCGCCGGGTATTAGTGCGGTGCTACCACGGCTACAACCGCTCCGGCCTGGTCGTCGCCCACGCGCTGGAACGCCGGGGCTACGGCGCGGAGGAGGCCATCCGCCTGATCCGCTCCCGCCGCTCGCCGTGGGCCCTGCACAACGAACTGTTCGTCGAGTATCTGCGGGCGGGGCTGTCGACCGCCCGGCTGCTGGAGGAGCTGGCCGAGTGAGCAATCGTTTCGCCTGAAGGTCCGAGGGGCGCCTAAACGCTGGGGTCGCTTCAAGGCCCGAGGGGCGCCTGAAGGCCGGGGTCGCCTCAAGGCCGGGGGCGGCCCCGTGGTACACCCCCTCTTGCCCAACCCTTGGTCCAGTCCAGTACGCAAAAAGGACTTCCGCACGAATAAGGTGAACGGGATCAGTGTTCAGTGCGGCATGCAGGAGTCCCTTGAGTCTCGCCCGGCGTCTTCGTCTCGCGCTCGTCGTCGCCCTGGTGGGGGCGGCGGGGGTG
>NZ_LIRL01001139.1 GCF_001419795.1 Streptomyces niveiscabiei | reverse complement strand
GGGTGGTGGCGCTCCGCGCGCGGGTGCGGTGCCGCCGATGCCGACGGAGGCACCGACCGTCGGGGTTCCGGCGGAGTCGGGGGTGAGCGGGGTTCCGGCGATGCCGAGCACGGGCGGGGTTCCGCCGATGCCGAGGACAGGCGGGGTGCCGCCGATGCCGAGGACGGCGCCGGCAGTGGGCGTCGACTTCGCCGTGGAAGGGGCGCCGCCGGGTGGGAGCCCTTGGTGGCCGGAGCAGGCGCCCGCGCGCGGCGGCACCTCGATGTCGTACGCCGACGGAATGCCTCCCCTCCCGGAGGAGGCCCCGGCGACCGGGATTCCGCCCAGGCCGAGGACGGCACCGGCCGGTGGCCCGGACGGGGCGTCGTGGGGTGACGTCACGGAACGGACGTCCGGCGCCGGGGTCCCGCCGATGCCGGACGCCGCCCCGACGGTCGGGGTTCCGCCGTTCCCGGAGATGCCCCCGGCAGGTGGGGTGCAGTCCGTCGCGGAGGCCGGGGCGGCGGGCGCAGGCCGCGCGGTGTTCGATGTGCCGCCGGTCCCCCGGGCCGCACCGCGTGTGCCTCCGATGCCGAGTGCTGCGCCGTACGCCGCGCCCACGCCGCCGGCGGACGGCGGTACGGCGCACCTCTTCGCGTCCCCCAGGGCTCTCCACAAGTACCCCTTCTGCGCACCGCCGTTGAACCAGAACACGTACGGCGCCCGGCACAGGCACCGCCGGGTGCAGCAGGTGCCGGGGCAGGGCAGGGGAACCGGCTGAGAGGACGGGCCGCGCGGCGTCCGGGTGCGCCGAACGGGTGAAAGCGCCGGCTCGGACCACGGGTCGGGAACCTCGGCGGCGGTGACGGCCGTTGGGCGGATCAGACAGCGTGGAGAGGCAGGGGACGATGAGCGACGAGCAGCTCTGGGCATCGGTGGACGGGTACTTCGAGGAGGAACTGGGGCTGAGGGACGAGGTGTTGACGGCAGCGCTGCGGGAGAGCGAGGCGGCGGGGCTCCCGCCGATCAGCGTCTCGGCCGGTCAGGGGAAGCTGCTCCGGCTCCTCGCCGAGCTCCAGGGGGCCCGACGGATTCTGGAGATCGGGACGCTGGGGGGTTACAGCACGATCTGCCTGGCGCGAGCGCTCCCCGAGGACGGCCGCCTCGTCACGCTGGAGTACAGCCGCAAGCACGCGGACGTCGCCGAGCGGAACATCGCGCGGGCCGGCCTCGACAAGATCGTGGAGGTCCGCGTGGGCGAGGCCCTGACGTCCCTGCCACTGCTGGCCGACGAGAACCCGCCGCCCTTCGACCTGGTCTTCATCGACGCGGACAAGGCGAACAACCCGCACTACGTCGAGTGGGCCCTGAAACTCACCAGCGCGGGCGCCCTGATCATCGTCGACAACGTCGTCAGGGGCGGCCGAGTGCTCGACGCGGACGACCCGGCAGCCGACGTCCAGGGCACGCGCGCGGCCCTGCACCTGATCGCCACCCACCCCCGCCTGACCGGCACGGCGATCCAAACGGTCGGCACCAAGGGCTACGACGGCTTCGCCCTGGCAAGGGTCCTGCCCTGACGACCCGCCCCGGGGGACATGGCGAGGTGCCCGGGGCGGGTCGTCAGGGCAGGCCCCTTGCCAGGGCGAAGCCGTCGTAGCCCTTGGT
>NZ_LIRL01001138.1 GCF_001419795.1 Streptomyces niveiscabiei | reverse complement strand
CGGACTCATCAGGCGCCGCGCATCAGCCCGAGTCGGCTGTCCGTATCCACGGCGCGCGGCGCCTGATGAGTCCGGTGATCCGCGAGGGTGAAAGCAGGGCCGCGCCCCGAACCTGTCCGGCGTTGCGCACGGGTAGCCCTCTCGGCGGCCCCAGGATGGCGACCGTTCCGACCGCCACCTGTTCGCCTCTGATGTCCGAGGAGTTCCGCATGTCGCTGTCCGCCCGCTCGGCCGCCCTGCTCGCCGCCGCCCTGGCGTCGCTGACGCTCGCCGTACCCGCACACGCCCAGACGCCCGCAGCCGCTGCGGCGGTGACGTACGACGTACAGATCCACGTCTGCGACCGATCGGGGGCGGGCACCGACGACAACGTCTACGGCAGGCTCACCAATTTCATTAGTCATCCCTAGTGTTGCGCATGTATCGTCATACACATGGAGTTGCTGCGCATGTCCAAGGCCGCGAAGCGTCTGGGGATTCACCCGATGACGCTTCGCCAGTGGGCTATCGACGGCAAGATTCCGTTCTCCTGGGTCGGCCGTGAGCGCCGGTTCTCCTCGGTCGATGTGGAGAACATGAAGCGCGGGAGCGGCTTCGCAACCTCCCGTCCGAGGCGGGAGGTTCTGTATGCGCGTGCCTCGGGATCGTCCGGGCAGGAGTCCTCGCTGGCCGCGCAGGAGGAGGAGTTGCGGGCCACCTCCAGGGGTGAGGTCGTGAAAGTCGTCAAGGACCGTGGCTCTGGCCTGCGGGAGAACCGGCCCGGCCTGAACCGGGTGCTGGCGATGGTGTCCGACGGCTCGGTGAATGTGGTGCGGGTGACGCATGAGGACCGTCTCGCCCGGTTCGGTGTGGGCTGGCTGAAGCGTCTGTTCGCCGTGTACGGCGTCACGCTCGAAGTGCTGCACCCGAAGAAGTCCGGCGGCCGGGATGAACTCCTCGACGACTTCGTCTTGTTGGTTACCACGTTCGCGGGCCGTTTGTACGGGATGCGGTCAGCAGAGGCACGCAAACGGCTGCTCGCTGAGACTGGCCAGTGCGCTGATGACGGTGGCGGCCGGTGAGCCGGAAGCTGCTGCTCGCCGAGGGCGAGACCTCCCGCACCGTGTGCGCCCGTGGCTTGTTGCGCACCGGCGTGGATGAGAGGACCGGCGAACTCCTGTCCGCCGCTGCGGTGGCGGAGCGTGTGGGCTGGTGCGCGGGCCTGGTGTCGGGCATGGTCGGTGCGCTGACCGCCGCGCACTGGAACACCGCCGACGTGGACACCCTGGCATCCGGCGAGGACGCGGGGGGCAGGAAACTGCCGTCGAACGCGTGGATGGCGCTGCGCCGCCTGGGCTGGGCCGTCGAGCTGCCCGAGGGTGTCAAGGCCAACGATCGCATCGTGCGGATGGCCCAGGAGCAGGCCGGGCGTGCCCTGCGGTCGGCGAAGTGGCGCGCCGACCTGACGGCTGGTGTGCTCAAGACGTGGCCCGCCGATCCGGCGAGGCGCACCACAGGCGAGTGGGACGCGGTGCGCGAGGCGGTACCCGGCGGCCAGTTCCTGCCGTCCAGTGTGATCAAGTCCCGTACCCGGCAGGCTGCGGCGTTCGTCCGCAAGACCGGCCGGATGCCGGTCGATGTGTTCGAGTTGGAGCCCACGCCCCGGATCGCACACATGCTGCTGCTCTCGGCGTGTGACGCGCAGCAGGCCACCATCGAACGCGCCGACGAACCCGGCCGCGCCCTGCTGCGGCTCCAACTGCCCACCCGCCCCGAC
>NZ_LIRL01001137.1 GCF_001419795.1 Streptomyces niveiscabiei | reverse complement strand
GGGGCCAGGGAGCGGTACCGCGTGGCCCTCGTACGGCAGGGCGGCGGCGATCGCGCGCAGGTGCGCGAGGTCCTCGGGGTCGAGGGGGCCCGCGCGCCAGGCGTCGTCCCCGGCGGGCCCGCACCAGGACGGGCAGGGCGCGCTCCACGGGCAGTGACAGCGCCGGGGCCTGTCGGCGGCGGGCCCCGGCCGCGCCGTGCGGCCGTACGACCGTCAGGTCCGTGATGTCACCGGCGGGCAGCGGGCCGTCCTCGGGGTCCCAGAACGCGACGCGGCCCGCGCGGGGCAGCGGGGCGGGCAGGAAGACGGCCGCCAGCCGCGAGGGCACCTCCACAGCCTGCTCGTCCATGCGCTTCGTCCACCTCCGCCCGTGTCTCGGATCCGGTCGTCTCCGACTCTACGGGCGGGGTCTGACAATCGGTCCCGGAGACCGGCCGGGGCCGCCTCCCACGGGGTCTCAGGGGCTGGTGCGGGAGACGACGTACACGAACGGGTTGTCGGCGTTCCAGGTGTTCACGACGACGTCCAGGGTCGGTTTCGGGTTCTTCTCGGCCCTCACCAGGCCGAAGTGGTCGCCGGGGCGGGCGCCCGGGCCGGTGAAGTCCCAGCCGGTGATGCCCTGGTCGCGCGCGTTGACGGCGATCTCGCCCTTGACCAGGTCGGCGCGGGTGAGCCCGAGGTCGGCGAGGAACTCGTCCAGCCCGGCGTTCGTCGTCTGGAACTGGACGTACAGGCGGCTGGTGCGCCAGTTGTTGGTCTCGTAGTACGCGACGTTGACCGAGGGGTGCGGGACCGGTACGTCGTACAGGCGGCGCTGCACCTTCGACGGCCAGCCCTTGGTGAGGCCGGTCGCCGAGTACTTGGCCTCCTTGTCCTTGCCGCTGTCCCGGCTCTGCGCGGCGGAGATCACCAGGTAGCCCGCCGGTACGCCGATCAGCAGCACGATGATCAGCAGGGTGAGCGCCCTGCGCCGGATCACGTGTCCGCGGTCCTCCGGGGGGCGCGACGGCTCGTCCGGGGGCGCCGCCTGCCGGGGCAGCGCCGCGGTCACGCCGAGTCCTGCGTACGGCGCGTCTCGGCGAACCGCTCGTAGCGCTCGTACCGCTCCACGCGGCGCCGCTTCGCGCGGCGGAACCGGCGGGCCACCAGGCGGGCCAGGTCGGCGGCGCCCACCATGCCGGCCTCGGGGCCGAGCTGCGCGCGCACGATGCGCGCCTCGGGGCGGTAGCCGCGGCCGGTGAGCTGGCGCTTGAACGCGTCCCGCGCGGGCGCGATGAGCAGGTCGTCGGCGGCCGACACGCCGCCGCCGATCACGAAGCAGGACGGGTCGAGGGCGGCGGCCAGGTTGGCGATGCCGACGCCGAGCCACTGGCCGATGTCCTGGAGCAGTTCGACGCACATCGCGTCGCCCTCGCGCGCCAGCTCCGTGATCGTCGGGCCGGTGATGTCGTCGATCTGGCCCTTGACGTGCTCGATGAGCCCGTACGCGACCGGCGAGTCCGCCGCCGCCAGTTCCTTCGCCTCGCGCACGAGCGCGTTGCCCGAGCTGTACTGCTCCCAGCAGCCGCGGTTGCCGCACGGGCAGCGGTGGCCGCCGGGGACGACCTGCATGTGCCCGAACTCGCCCGCCACGCCGTACTTGCCGCGCTTGACCTGGCCGTCCTCCAGGATCGCGCCGCCGATGCCGGTGCCCAGCGTGATCATCACCAGGTGGTCCTCGCCGCGGCCCGCGCCG
>NZ_LIRL01001136.1 GCF_001419795.1 Streptomyces niveiscabiei | reverse complement strand
CGGCACCGCTGAAAACCCTCACTGACCGGAGCACTGGCCGCCGGAGCGAGTGCCGTCGTCGGCACGGGCCCGGCCGCCGCGCTGCCGCCCGCCGACCTCGACGACATCCTCTTCAGACTCCCGGACGCCGAACCGGTCCCTCTGGCGGACCTGACGGCCCGTACCGCCGCCGCCCGGCACACCTACACGGCCGCCCGCTACAGCAACCTCGCCTGCCTCCTCCCCGGCCTCCTCGCCACCGCGCAGGCCACCCGCGACGCCGCGAGCGGCCACCAGCGCCGGCAGGCGTCCGCCGTCCTCGCCCGCGCCTATGTCCTGGCCGCCGAACTCGCCTCCAAACAGCACTCCGACGCCGCCTGGGTCGCCGCCGACCGCGCCCTGACCGCCGCACGCGCCAGCGGCATGCCCGTCCCCGTCGGCGAGGCGTCCCGCGTCCTGGCGATCAGCATGCGTCGCTCCGGCCGCTGGTCCTCCGCCGTGCACCTCCTCACCCGCGAGGCCACCGCACTCGACACCACCGACCCCCGCACCCGCGCCGTGCGCACCACCCTGCTGCTGACCGCCTCGTACTCGGCGGCGACCGGAGGCGACCGCACGACAGCCCTCGCCCTCCTCGACCAGGCCGAGGACGACGTCGAACACCACCCCTCCACCCTCGGCGGACTGTTCACCGTCGACGCCGACCGCACTCAGGTCGACGTCTACCGCATCGGCGTCCTCAACGCCCTCGGCACCCCGGACGAAGGCGTCGACGTCGCCGCGCGGATCGCCGTCGACCGCATGCCCACCCCCGAACGCCGCGCCAGGGCCTGGACCGACACCGCACGCATGTGGCACGCCCTCGGCGACAGCCGGCAGACCTACACCGCCCTGCGCCACGTCGAACACGAAGCGCCGCAGGAGGTACGCCGCCCCGCGCTCAGGGCCCTCACGACGGACCTGCTGTACGGTCCCGCACGCGTCGAGGGGTTGCGGGAGTTCGCGATCCGTACCGGAGCCCTGTCCTGAGGACCGGCTCCGTATCCCCGACCACCCACTCCAAGGCGAGCGGAAAGCCGTGATCCCTTCCCGGCGTCAGGCGGGTGCGAGGGGGAGGCCTGAGCGTTCGCGTAGGGAGTCGAGTGCGGTGGGGTCCACTGCCGCGACGCGCAAAGTTGCCGTGTTGTACGAGTAGTTGGCCACGATGCGGGTCGACGGGTCGAGGAAGGTCAGGCGGTGGCCGCCCTTCTGGAGCGCGGGGGATCCGACGTGGCTGAGCACGGACTCCACGACACCCAGTTGCTGTTCGCGGACGCGGCACGTGGCTTGGTGGGGGAGGGAGCGTACGGCCTGGATGCCGGCGAGGTTGATCAGGAAGGCGGAGAGTCTGCGGGACTCGCTGAACCACTTGCCGTGGGGTTCGCTCCGGCCGTGGACCCTGGGGTCGGAGGGTACGGGGTCGTCGGGGCGCAGGCTCCACTGAGCGGACCCGAGGTTCTCGACGCAGAGGATGAAGTGGCCGTCCTCGACGCGGAGTTGTTCGGGCGCGTTGACGTGGAGGGTGTGCGGGGTGCCGCGCAGACCCATCAACTCCGGGTGCCGACCGGCGACGACGTAATAGTCGCGCAGGGGATCAGGAAGGGTGATCCCCAAGTGGTGCGCGGCGGCGGAGAGTTCGGCATCGGGACAGCCGTCGGACGGGGTCCAGTTGCCGAACGCGGTGGAGATGAGTTCGTGGAGGGGTTCTTCGATCACAGCGAGGTGCGACGGAGGAACGCGGTCCAGGTGGTGGGGGTGATGGTGAGGTACGGCGCTTCGGGGGTCTTGGAGTCGCGGATGTGGATCGCGGCGGAGTGGGCGGCGACCTCGACGCAGGCGGCACCGTCAGGGTTGCTGTAACTCGACTTGACCCAATCGCAGGCGACTTCCACGCAGTTCGCGCCCTCGCCACTGCTGTAGCTGGACTTGACCCACCGAAGTGCCGTGTTGCTCATCTCTCTTGCTCTCCCAGCATCTGGTCCAGCTGAGCCCTCGTCTGGTCTGGGGTGAGGGCCTGTGAACGCAGCATCGCATACTTCTGGGTGAGCAGCGCGATGTCCTCCGGCTCAGAGATCAGTTGATTGCCTCGCTGGCCTTCCGTGTAGGCAAGCCGGTCGTGATCGGCGGTCTCCAGCAGGACGAAGGGCCCTTCGAGACCTGCATGGTTGGTCAAGTTCGACGGCAGGATCTGAATGGTGCAGTTGGGGAGATCGCAGCACTCACGGATGTAGCGCAGTTGCTCCAGCCAGACTTCCCGCCCGCCGATGGGCGCCCTCAGGACGGGCTCCCAGATCACGAAGCACGAAATCGGCGGCTCCTTGCGGTGCAGGATCGCCCGGCGTTCGATCCGGTCCGCCATCAACTCCGCGATCTTCTCCGGGCTGTACGCCGGTACCCGGCTGCGGAACACCGCTTCTGCCCAGCCATCGGTCTGCAACAGCCCCGGAATCAGTTGTGCCTCGTACGAGGAGATGAAGATGGCCTTCATCTCCTCCGTCAGGAACTCGTCCGCCCACAGCGCGATCAGGTCCACGTCCGGCAGATGCTTCACGAGCTTCGCCAACACCCCACCCGTGTCCAGGAACTCGTCCAGTTGTTCCGCCGTATCCAACGGAAGTGGCCGTCTCCCTTGCTCATACGACGTCAGGCTGCCCAAACTGATACCGAACGCCTGCGCTAGCTTTTCCTGCGTGTACCCGGCCTTGAGCCGGAGAACGGCCAACGCTGCGCCAACCATCTTGTGTGCCGTGGCATTACGCCGGGGCTTCTTCGCTCCCATGCCGCCCAACTCCCCATCCACGCGCCATTTCTCACTGGTGCGCGCTGGTACAAACTCGATGTACCAGCCGAGCCACTGCCACATGATCTCCACCACTCGCAACCCTCGTCCCATGAACGTGGAAACCCACCTCCCCGCCACCCGCGAACGCCTCTACTCCCGCTCCCGCCGCTCCATCCCCGCCGCCCGGGACTTCACCCGCACCACCCTGACCACCTGGAACACGAGGGCCCCCCTCGACGACGTCCTCCTGTGCGTCAGCGAACTGACCACGAACGCCCTCCTGCACGGCGTCCCCCCGGGCCGCTTCTTCCTCCTGCGCCTGCGCCCGCACGGAGACGCCGGCGTGAGGGTGGAGGTGCACGACAGCGGGGACGGCACGCTGCCGATCGTCCCCGCGCCGAGGGAGGACGGCGGCAGGGGCCTGCTCCTCGTCGCGGCGCTGGCGGACAAGTGGGGAGCGGAGAGGAGGAACCCGGGGAAGGTGGTGTGGTGCGAGTTCGTGCTGCGCTGCTGAGTGCTGCGGTGCTGAAAGGTCAGGCGGAGGTCCGCTGATCTGTGAACTGCGCCTTCAGCCATGCCGGTTCGGGGTTGACGTACGGGTGGCCCGCGATGAAGACCGTCGGGACCGTCTCGTTGCCGTCGTTCGCCGCCCGTACGGTCGCGGCGGCTTCGGGGTCGGTCCAGATGTCGACCCAGTGCATGCGGTGGGCGTCCCGGCCCAGGCGGATGCGGAGGCGGGCGCAGTACTTGCAGCCGGGGCGCCAGTAGACGATCGGGCGGCCGTCGTCGGCGCTCCGGGCTGCCGCCTCGGTCGTCGAAGGGGGGAAGATCAGCGGGGAGTTGATGACCGCGAGGGCCGCGAACAGGAGCGCGAACGCCACTGCCGCGACCGGGTTCCCCTGGCCGAGCAGGCCCGTTGCGGCGGCTGTGCCGCAGACGGCCAGCAGGGCGGGGAGGATCCAGGCGCGGTTCATGACCCCGCAGGGTATCCGGCGGTCAGCGGGAGCGTTCCGCCAGGGTGAGGAGGAGGTGGGCGGACTCCGGGTGGTGGAAGTCGGAGTGGGCGCCGGTGGGGTCGAGGCGGCTGCCCCGGTAGCGCCAGTCCGCGTCCACGTTCACCAGGCGGTGGTCCAGGGCGAGTTGGGGGTACGGCTCGGTCGTCCGCAGCAGCTTCGTACTGAACTGCGGTACGGGGGCCGCGCCCGCGCCCGAGTGGCCGATGCCGGGCGCCCCTTCGGCGCGCAGGTGCCAGAAGCCCGTCGCCCGGTCCCAGCGGGAGTGCGTGAGCACGAGGGGGCCGCGCAGCGGGGCGCCGGGGTGGACCGGCGTGGGGAACAGGGTGCCGAAGTGGGTCGTGAACGCGTCGCGGGGGGCCGCCATCTGGAAGATCAGCATGCTGTCGACGGTGAACGGGCGGCGCGAGTCGTACGGCATGCTCCAGCCCAGCGTCTTCGGCGGCTCCGCCGCCCGCTGCACCGCCTCGCAGAGGAAACGGCCGCCGAAGGAGTGGCCCATCAGGTGGAGGTACTTCCCCGAGCGGCCCGCGAGGACCGGGGGCGCCTTCGGGTCGCCGCGCACGCCGTCCAGGTAGCCCAGCAAGTGGCCTATGACGTACGGGGCGTGGCCCTTGCCGTCCGCGCTCATCGCGTGCGCTCGGTCGCGGATGCGGGTGTAACCGCCCTTGAGTTTCGAGAGACTTGAGGAGGGCCAGCGGACGACTACGCACCAGGGGCGGTAGCCGTCCGCTTTGAGGCCGGGGTAGCGGTCGGGGGTCTTCGCGTACAACTCCGTTGCCTGGGCGATGAGTTGGGTGGCCGTCTTCGTCGCTCGGGCGGGTGGGGTCTGCCAGCCGTGGACGTAGACGTGGACGTCGGTGGACCAGGTGGGGAGGGGGAGGGTGGTGGCCAGGTGGTCGGCCACGCGGCCGACCGGGACCGGGATGCCGCCGGGGGCGAGGAGGCGGCCCTGTGTGTCGAGGTCGATCTCGGCAGGTTTCACGAGGCGAGGTCCAGACGGCTGTTGATGCCGCAGTTGAGGGAGTAGGCGAGCGCGAGGGGGTTGTGGAACTCGCGGGCGAACCGCCGTACCAGCGACTGGCCTATCTCGCCCGCCGCATGACGACCCATCAGGTACTGGTCGAGGAAGGCGTACGCGTACTCGGTGGCGAAGAGCTGCGGCATCTCGATCTGGGGAGCGAGGATGCCGGTCGCGCCGAGGTCGATGAGTTTCTGCCCGAGGTGCTCCAGGTGCCCGGCGTCGGCCGTCTCGGCGGAGTGGCAGGCGTTCAGCAGGACGAAGGGCCGGAAGCGGGCGGCGGGGTTGCGGACGTAGGAGCGGCGCTTGCGGGAGACGAGTGTGCCGTCGATGCTGTCGGTGTCCGAGAGCCGGATGGTCAGGAACTGGCTGGCGGCACCGGCGTTCACGAAACTGCCGTGGCACCAGAAGTACATGACGTCCTCGTGCAGCACGCTCTGCGACAGCGCCTCCAGGAGCTGCCGGCTCTCGCTGCGGACGACCAACCAGGAGCGCTGGTCGAGGAGTTCGTGCACCTCCTGCGCGCGGCCCACCTTGTCGAGCGTGTCGTCCTTGTTGAGGCTGGTGGTGGCCTTCTCCCGCAGCCCCAGCGGCGCGTGATTCCAGGGGTAGCCGCGATCGGTCTGCTCGACCTGGTGCCGGTGGCCCAGGAACGCCTCCCAGGGGCTCGCGCACAGCGCCGGATCGACGGCGAGCATCGGCCAGGGCAGTTGCCACTCGGACTCGAAGCTGATCCGCAGAGTCCGGTCCCCGGCGAGCGCGCCGAGCAGGAACTCGCGGAAGCGGCACAGGTCGTAGCCGTTGCCGTCGAGCATCACGTCGAGGACGTCGAACCCTTCCTCGGCCAGGGTCCGGATCAACGCGTCGGTGGCCGCGCCCAGTCGGGTGAGGTCGGCGGAGTCCGCGAAGGGGTGGCCGCCCACGCGCTGTCCGGGGCCGGGCTCGGTGCTCTCGTGGCGGACGACCTTGTCGTACCAGATCGTGCGCAGCCGCTTTCCGTGGTCCAGCAGCTTCTCGGCGGGGATCTCCAGGTCCGCGCGGTGCCAGGGGTCGGCGTCGGGGTCGGCCGGGTCCGGGAAATGGGCGCGGACGCGCAGGCCGTCGGGGCCGTTCCGGTGCAGGTACACCCGGAGTTCGGGCGGGCCCGCGTGCCGTACGGGTGGTCTGGCGAACCCTCCGGAACTGTCGCCCAGCATGTCGAAGGCGAGTTGCCTCGTCATCCGTCCCCCCTGTCGTCCCCGACGCGGATCACCGTCCGCAGGTCCTGTAGCGCCAGTCCCGTCGCATGGTCGTACAGCGTGAACCGCAGTTCGTGGTCGCCGGGTTCGGCGGCGGTCAGCTCGAAGCGGGCCGGGGCGTCGCCCGCGTCGTACACCGCCTCGGGCGGGTCCACCGAGGCCGCCGTGCGACAGGACGGGGTGATCATGATGCGGCCGGGGGGATCGGCGGCGTACTCCTGGACGAGGCCGATGTCGATCGGGAGCGGACGGCCGGCCACCGGGGAGGCGTCCGACGGCAGCGACAGGGCCACCCGCCAGGCGGGGCGCGCGGCGCGCAGGCGGCGGCGCAGTTCCGCCGTCTCTGGGTGGTCGGGGCCCAGCACCCGCTCCCAGCGGGCGATCACGTCCTCGTGCGGCGGGGCGGCGGGGTCGTCGGGGTCGTCGGGG
>NZ_LIRL01001135.1 GCF_001419795.1 Streptomyces niveiscabiei | reverse complement strand
CCCTCACACCAGCACCCCCAGCAACGCCCGCGCACACAACTCCCGCACCTCCTCCCGCGACACCTCCCCCCCACGCAGCCACTCCAGCGCCACGGACGTCATGAACGCGAGCCACCCCCGCACCGCGAGCCGCACCTCGGGGCGTTCCCCGAAGAGCGGCCCGAACTCGGGGTCGGCGGCGAGCGCGGCGAGGATCTGCCGCTCCTGCGCGGCGAGCGCGCGCTGATAGACGCGCCGTACGGCCTGATCGCCGGCGGAGTCGGCGCGGTGGAAGGCACGGAAGCCGTGGGCATGCTCCTCGACATACCCGAGGAACGCGTCAAGCCCGGCGGAGAGTTGCGCACGGACCGGCACACCCGGCACCGCCGCCGTCAGCCGCAGCATCCGCGCGCTCTCCCGCTCGACGACCGCCGCGAAGAAGTCCCGTTTCGTCGGGAAGTAGTGGTAGAGCAGCCCCCGCGAGACCCCGGCGATCTCGGCGACCCGCTCGATCCGCACCTCGTCGTACGGGCTCTCGGAGAACAACCCCGCGCCGACCGACAGCAGTTGCTCGCGCCGCTCCCCCGTACTGAGCCGGCGCCGCACGCGTTCCCCCTGCTCTGCTGCCATGCCGGAACCTTACTTGACGCGAGTTCAACAAGCGGATCACACTGGAACGCGCTATTGAACCCACGTACAACACGTACGACACCCTCACCGTACGACACGCTCGACGTGCCGCAGGATCAAGGGAGATCGCGTCATGACGGGGACGACGACAGGCACCGGCACCGGCCTGCCCAAGGGCTTCCGCGACGCCGCGCAGGGCTGGCCCGAACTGCACCGGATACCGCACCCGAAAGGCCGCCTGCCGCTGCTCGGCGACGTACGCGGCGTGAACCGCAGCACCCCCCTCCAGGACTCGCTGCGCTTCGGCGCCGAACTCGGCCCGATCTTCCGCCGCAAGGCGTTCGGCAAGGAGTTCGTGTTCATCGGCGGCACACGGCTCGCGGCCGACCTCGCGGACGAGTCGCGGTTCGCCAAGCATGTCGGCCTCGGTATCGCGAACCTCCGCCCGGTCGCCGGGGACGGCCTGTTCACGGCGCACAACCACGAGCCCAACTGGCAGCTGGCGCATGACGTGTTGGCGCCCGGGTTCAGCCGGGAGGCGATGGCCGCGTACCACCCGATGATGCTGGAGGTGGCGGCCCGCCTCACCGCGGGCTGGGACCGCGCGGCGGCGGACGGGGCCACCGTGGACGTCCCCGGGGACATGACGAAGCTGACCCTGGAGACGATCTCCCGCACCGGCTTCGGCCACGACTTCGGCTCCTTCGAACGGACCCGCCCGCACCCCTTCGTCACCGCGATGGTCGGCACGCTCAGCTACGCGCAGCGCCTCAACGGCCTGCCGTTTCCCGCCCTGTTGCGGCGCGCGGCCAAGCGCAACGAGGCCGATATCGCGTTCCTCAACGACACCGTCGACGATCTCGTACGCGCCCGGAAGGCGGGCGGCGGCGGGGACGGCGACCTGCTCGACCGGATGCTGGAGACGGCCCACCCGGAGACGGGCGAGCGGCTGTCCGCCGAGAACGTGCGCCGGCAGGTGATCACCTTCCTGGTCGCCGGGCACGAGACGACGTCGGGGGCGCTCTCCTTCGCCCTGCACTACCTCTCCCTGCACCCCGAGGTCACCGCCCGCGCCCGTGCGGAGGTGGACCGGGTGTGGGGCGACAGCGAGGTGCCGGGGTACGAGCAGGTCGCCAAACTCCGGTACGTACGGCGGGTGTTGGACGAGACGCTGCGGCTGTGGCCGACGGCGCCCGCGTTCGCGCGGGAGGCGCTGGAGGACACCGTGCTCGCCGGGGAGCACCCGATGCGGCGCGGCGCCTGGGCGCTGGTCCTGATCTCGCTGCTGCACCGCGATCCCGAGGCGTGGGGCCCGGACGCCGAGCGGTTCGACCCGGACCGCTTCGACGCGGCGCAGGTCCGCGCGCGGCCCGCGCACGCCTTCAAGCCGTGGGGTACGGGCGCACGCGCCTGCATCGGCCGGCAGTTCGCGCTGCACGAGGCGACCCTCGTCCTCGGACTCCTGCTGCGCCGCTACGAGTTGAGGGCCGACCCCGCGTACCGGCTCCAGGTGACGGAACGCCTGACCCTGATGCCGGAGGGCCTGCGCCTGGGCCTCGAACGCCGAACACCCGCCCCAGGCAAGGCCGTTGAGGACCACACAGCGACCGCACCCCTCGAAAAGCCGACGAACACCGGCCCCACGGACACCGACCTCACGAGCGCCGGACCGACGAACAGCGGCCCCACGCACCCCGACCTCGCAGGCCC
>NZ_LIRL01001134.1:264-1049 GCF_001419795.1 Streptomyces niveiscabiei | reverse complement strand
CGCGCGCCGCCCACCTCCCCTACCCCGCCCCCGACTTCCCCACCTCACGGAAAGGCCCCCGGCCATGCGCAGCAAACTCGTCCTGCACGCCGTCGACTCGCACACCGAGGGCATGCCCACCCGGGTGATCACCGGCGGCATCGGCACCATCCCCGGCGCCACGATGAACGAGCGGCGCCTCTACTTCCGTGAACACCGCGACGACATCAAGCAGTTGCTGATGAACGAGCCCCGAGGGCACGCGGCGATGAGCGGCGCGATCCTCCAGCCCCCCACCCGCCCGGACTGCGACTGGGGCGTCGTCTACATCGAGGTCTCCGGCTACCTCCCGATGTGCGGACACGGCACGATCGGCGTGGCGACCNNCCCGCCGGCGTCGTGGTCGCGGAGGTCGAGGTGGAGGGCGGCGCGGCGAAGGCGGTGACGCTGCGGAACGTCCCGTCGTACGCGGTCGCCCTGGACCGCAAGATCACGCTCGGGAACGGCCGTACGGTGACGTACGACCTGGCGTACGGCGGAAACTTCTACGCGATCCTGCCGCTGGACGAGTTCGGGCTGCCGTTCGACCGTGCCCGCAAGGACGACATCCTGCGCGCGGGTCTTGAGCTGATGGAGGCGATCAACTCCGAGGAGGAGCCGGTGCACCCGGAGGACCCGTCGATCCGGGGCTGCCATCACGTCCACCTGATCGCGCCCGGTTCGACGGCCCGTCACTCGCGGCACGCGATGGCGATCCACCCCGGCTGGTTCGACCGCTCCCCCTGCGGCACGGGCACGAGCGCGCG
>NZ_LIRL01001134.1:0-184 GCF_001419795.1 Streptomyces niveiscabiei | reverse complement strand
GGCCGGACTCCCTGCCGTACTCCCGAGTTTCACCGGCCGCGCCTGGATCACGGCGACGGCCCAGTACCTCCTGGACCCGACGGACCCCTTCCCTGCGGGATTCGTCCTGTGACCGAGAGTCCCGTGCCCGACACCCCTGCGCCCGACACCCCTGCACCCGACAGCCCCGACACCCCTATGCCGC
>NZ_LIRL01001133.1 GCF_001419795.1 Streptomyces niveiscabiei | reverse complement strand
CCCCCCCACCCGTTCACGCAACCGCTCCGCCAACGCACTCGCCCTCTCCGGCGCCGCAAGATGATGCACAGCGAGATCCACAGAAGCCGCCCCCGCCCGCTCCACAGCCAACTCCTCCAGCCGAGCGATCGCCTTGGACGCCGTACGCACCTTCTCCAGCAACTCGATCCGCCCCTCGTCCAGCTGAAGCAACGGCTTCACAGCAAGCGCGGACCCGAGCAACGCCTGCGCCGCACCGATCCGCCCACCCCGCCGGAGATAGTCGAGCGTGTCGACGTAGAAGTACGCGGAGGTCCCGGCCGCCCGCTTCTCCGCAGCGGTCACCGCCTCATCCACCGACCCACCCGCCTGCGCCGTCTCCGCAGCGGCGAGCGCGCAGAAGCCGAGCGCCATGGCGACCATGCCGGTGTCGACCACCCGCACGGGTACGGGCGCCTCGCGCGCGGCGACGACCGCCGCGTCGTACGTCCCCGACAGCTCGGCGGAGAGGTGCAGCGAGACGATGCCGGTGGCGCCGGACTCGGCGACCCTGCGGTACGTCTGCGCGAACACCTCGGTCCCGGGGCGGGAAGTCGTCACCGGACGCCGCTTCTGGAGCGCCTGCGCGAGGGACCGGGTCGAGATCTCGGTGCCCTCTTCCAGCGCCTGGTCCCCGAGGACCACGGTCAGCGGCACCGCCGTAATACTGTGCCGCTCCATCGCCGGCTGCGGCAGGTAGGCCGTTGAATCCGTGACGATCGCGACATGGCGGGACATGATCTGGAGGTTACCTGGCGTATCAGGCGACCGTCAGCCCAGCCCCTCGCCCGGACCACTCCTTGACCGAATCAAGGTGTACGGGGCCCACCGCTCAGGTCGTACTCTCCGGCCGGGGCTTCTTCTCCCACGGGTACGTCGGACGCGGCGCCTGAGGACTGATCGCGGGCGGCGGAGTCTCCCCCGGAGCGCCCTCGGCCCCAGCCTGCCAGGTCTGACCAGGACGGCCGGCCTGCGGAACATCATCCGTGGTCCAGTGCCGCAACGCCCCC
Organism: Streptomyces niveiscabiei; assembly: GCF_001419795.1. Classification (GTDB taxonomy): domain Bacteria; phylum Actinomycetota; class Actinomycetes; order Streptomycetales; family Streptomycetaceae; genus Streptomyces; species Streptomyces niveiscabiei. Next base: position 574 of record NZ_LIRL01001133.1, on the reverse strand, counting down.
GTCTCCACGTCGATCTGCGCACTCAACGAGTCCAGATCGTCCTCCGCGAACCGACTGGCCCGATCCCGCACGGCCCACCGCAGAGAGTCGGCGGACGCTGTGATCCTCTCGGTACGCTCCCGAAGCTCCGGAAGCCGTTGCGCCAGCGTGCCGCGATCGGGGTCGGACTCCAGCCGCTTGAGCTCGTCATCAAGCTGATGCCCATGAGCACTGAGCCGCTCAAAAAGCCCCAGCGACTCCTTCAAGGACTCATCCTCAGCAACCCCGGCATGCAAAGCGTCCTGCGTAGCCCGCATGGAAGTCCGCAACGTCAACCGAAGCTGAGCGATCTCCCCCGCAGGCCCGAGCCTCCCGAACGACTTGGCCCGCAAGGTGTGATCCTCAACAGTCCGCCGAGCCTGCCCAATAGTCCGATCCACACTCCGCTTGGCAGCCCCCACAGCCTTAACGGTCCCCCAAACCCCCAACACGAACAGCGCCAGGAAAACCAACGCAACCACAGCGATCACGGCTTCCACAGCACTCCTCCATCCCCGACCCGACGCACCCGCGCCGCCCTCCCAAGATAAACGCC
>NZ_LIRL01001132.1:939-1168 GCF_001419795.1 Streptomyces niveiscabiei | reverse complement strand
CGCGATCGGTGAACGTGCCCCGGTCGACGACGGTGGGGGCGTCCGGCCCGGTGAACAGGGAGCGGGCCGCGTCGGCGTGGGCGGCGGCCCGTTCGGCGCTGTCGGCCTGGAAGGCGTACTGGCCGAAGACGTAGCTGCCGCAGTGCGGAGGGAAGACGAGGCTGTAGGCGGGGAAGCGTGGCGTGGCAGGCATGCGGCATGCGCTTTCTGGGGGAGGTCAGGACGGCGG
>NZ_LIRL01001132.1:0-888 GCF_001419795.1 Streptomyces niveiscabiei | reverse complement strand
CTCGGCCGCCTGCGGGGAACCCATGCCCGCGGCGAGATTGATGAACGCCTCGAATTCCCCGGACGCACTGTTGGTGATCTGTTTGGCACTCCAGTAATAGGAGTCGCGTTCGGCGTGGGAGTTGTAGAACACCGAGAGGAATTCGTAGAAGATGCCGTACTCGTGCCGGTAACGCTGCTCGAATTCGGTGAAGGCTTCTTCCTCGGTGACACTGTTCTCCAGGACGCTGTTGACGGACCGCGCGGCGAGCAGGCCGCTGTATCCGGCCAGATGCACTCCCGAGGACAGAACAGGGTCGACGAAACAGGCCGCATCGCCGATGAGAACCATTCCGGGCCGCCAGAATTTCGTGTTCCAGTAGGAGTAGTCCTTGCGGACGCGGATCTGCCCGTAGGGTCCCGTGGTGACCCGATGGGCGTGGGCCAGATAGTCGCGGATCGTCGGGCATTCCTGAACGAAACCGGTCAGGGCTTCCTGGCGATTCTCCTGGATCCGGGGCGCCAGTTCGGGGCGGACGACCGCGCCGACGCTGGTCAGCGTGTCCGACAGGGGGATGTACCAGAACCAGCCGTTGGTGAAGGCGACGGTGAAGACGTTTCCGGAATTCGGCTCGGGCAGGCGCTTGCCGCCCTCGAAGTAGCCGAACAGGGCGAGGTTGCGGAAGAAGTCCGAATACGTCCGGGTGCCGCCGACGTGCCGGTGGGTGCGGCTGGTGTTCCCGGAGGCGTCCACCACATAGCGCGCGCGGACCGTGTGCTCGACGCGGTTCTCGTCGAGGAACCGGACCCCCGTCACGCGCGTGTCGTCCTCGACGACGCCGGTCACGGTGCAGCGGTGATGGACCTGCGCCCCGTTGCGGGCCGCCCCGTCGAGCAGGATCTGGTCGAA
>NZ_LIRL01001131.1 GCF_001419795.1 Streptomyces niveiscabiei | reverse complement strand
GACAGCGGCTGGGCGTCCGCCCCGCCCTGCGGTTCGCGGCGGACGCCCAGCCGCTGTCCCTGGTGAAGTTCACCGCGACGGCCATCGACGACTACCGCACCGGCACCGCCTACGCCGTCTGCCTCACCCGGTCAGGGGTGGACGTGACCTACCGCCTGGACCGCAACGGCATCCCCGTGCACACCGGCGAGCCGGCGACGGCCTGCGAGCGCGAGCACGGCTCCCGTACGGAGTTCCAGCAGCACCTGCACGCGGCGGAGAGCTGCCGCGCGCGGTCGGCCCCGGCACTCGCCCCCTGTCTGGAACAGGTCTTCCGCCGGCGCACCGCCGACATCGCCCCGGGACAACTGCGCGTCGGCCTCGGCGCGCAGACCTCGGTCCGAAGCCTCGCCGTCGGCCCCACGGTCGCCGTAGCGGCCGGCGTCGCGGCGGCGGCGATCGCGGCGGTGCTCCTGCTGAGCCGGGCCGTGCTGCGCCCGGTGCGCGCGCTCACCGAGGCGTCACGGGGGCTCGGCGGCGGGGACCTGGGCCACCGGGTCCCGGTCGGCGGCGGCCGGGACGAGATCGCCGAACTCGGCCGGTCCTTCAACCGGATGGCCGACTCCCTCCAGTCCAGCGAGGAACGGCAGCGCCGGCTCGTCGGCGACATCGCGCACGAACTGCGCACCCCGCTCGCCAACCTGCGCGGCTACCTGGAGGCGCTGCGCGACGGCGTCGTGGAACCGGAACCCGCGCTGCTCGACTCCCTGCACGAGGAGGTGCTGCTCCAGCAGCGGATCGTGGACGACCTCCAGGACCTGGCGCTGGCCGAGGCGGGCACGCTCACCTACCACCGGGCCGCCGTCGACGTCCGGGACGTCCTGGAGACCTGCCGCGCGGCGCACCGGGCGCTCGCCGAGAACGCGTCGTCGAGGATCGTCGTGGAGCCCGGGGAGGGCGAGGGGCCGACCGTGGTGCTCGCGGACCCGGGCCGGCTGCGGCAGGCCGTGGGGAACCTGATCACCAACGCGGTGCGGGCCACCTCGTCCGGGGGCACGGTGACCCTGAATTCGGCCAGAAAAGGAGCGCGCGTCGAAATACAGGTCGGTGACACCGGAAAAGGAATTCCCGCCGAGCAGCTGCCGTATCTCTTCGACCGGTTCTGGCGTGCGGACGCGGCGCGGGGACGGGACACGGGAGGCAGCGGACTCGGCCTTTCCATCGCCCGGCAGATCGTCACGGACCACGACGGGCATATCTCCGTACGGAGCACGGTCGGCGTCGGGACGACTTTCACGGTGGATCTTCCCGCGTTCGACGGGAGGGGCCCGTCCCCGGCCGCTTCGGCCGGGGACGGAACCGCGCCGCCGTCAGCCGGCGGTGCTCAGGCGGATCAGCACAGGTAGTACGCGCCGCCGTCCGTGAGCAGGTCGTCTCTGATCCAGCCCGAGATGCCCGTGGTGCGGTCCAGCACGTGCGTCCAGGTGTAGCCGCTGTCGTACTTGTAGCAGTCGTACCTGAGGTTGTGGCTGGCCTGGGCCTGGCCCAGGGCCGTGCAGCCGGTGGAAGGACCGGAGCGGATGTTGACGCCGTTCGTGGTGGACGAGCCGGTCCTGCCGTCCGCGATGTACCAGTTGTTGTCCGGACAGGTCGCCAGGACGCTCGCCCCGGACGCCGCCGGCGCCGCGACGGCCGGCACGCTCGCGCCGCCCAGCAGCGCGGCGGCGGCCAGCCCCACCGCAGCCGCCTTCCTCGTGAATCGCATTGCCCCTCCTTGCGTTCTGCACCGATCCGAATGGATCTGGGGAAGATAATTCGCAATCTGGTTCGGTGCGTCAACAGAGGATTTCGGGCAGGTCCGCCCATTGATCTCCGGGAATGATATGCTCCATATTCCGTTTCATATTCGCCGGGTGCGCGGCGTGCGAACCTCCGTGAACGGCTGTTCTCTCCGCCGCTTCCGTTTCCCGCTTCCGGAGTGCCAAATTCCAGTAAAGGATGGCGTGTTCACGGAAAACTGGCCGGTTATGTCGCCAGGGCCTCGGTAGGGGCCATCCGGCTCGCCCGCACCGCCGGGTACAGCCCGGCGAGCACCCCGATGACCAGGGTCGCGCCGATCCCGGCGGCGGTGGCCCAGAGGGGGACCAGCACCGGCCAGTCGCGCCACAGCGCGTACCCCCCGGTGACGGCGGCGCCCAGGGCGGCCCCGCCCGCCCCGCCGATCCCGGACAGCAGGAGCGACTCGGTGACGAACTGCCCGCGTATCTGCCCCCGGGTCGCCCCCAGCGCCCGGCGCAGGCCGATCTCCGTGCGCCGCTCCAGCACCGCGATCACCATCGTGTTGCCGACCCCGAGCCCGCCGACCAGCAGGGCGATCCCGCCCAGCCCCAGCAGCAGCCCCGACAGCGCCTCGTCGGTGGCCTCCCGGGCCGCGAGCGCGTCGGAGGGCCGCGAGATCCGCACCTCGCCCGGCGCCGGCGGGTTCGCCGTCGCCGCCAGCACCTGCCGTACGTCCGCGACCCGGCTGTCCAGCGTCCGGACGTAGACCGTGGACGGGGTGCCGCCGAAGCCGAGGTAGGTCACCGCGGCCTGCCAGCCGACCAGGGCCGCCGCGTCCAGTTCCGGCGCGAGCGGCACCGGGTCCAGCACGCCCACCAGCGAGAACCACGTACCCCCCAGCCACAGCCGGGTGCCCGGGACCCGCACGTCCAGCGTGCGCGCCGCCTGCGCGCCCAGCACCACCCCGGGGTAGCGCTGCGTCGCGGCGTTCAGCCACACCCCCGTACCCACCCGGGCGCCCACGGCCCGCGGCAGCTCGGGCTGCGCGGCCAGGACCGCGATGCTGCCCGTACGGCCGACCGGTACCTGGTCGGTGCGGTACACGTGGGCCGAGTCGACCGCGCCCGTCGCGGCCACCTGCCGTACCGGCGGAATCCTGCGGATCATCGCCACCGCCTCGGCCGGCAGCCGGGCCTGCCCGCCGTCCAGGGCCTGTCCCGGAGCGACCCGCAGCAGGTTGGTGCCGAGCCGGTCCAGCCTGCGGTCCACCTCCGCCCGCCCGGACGAGGAGATCCCGACGACCGAGATCATCGCCGCGATACCGATGGCGATCCCCAGCGCGGACAGGACGACCCGCAGCGGCCTGGTCCGCAGCCCCGTCCCGCCCAGCCGCAGCAGGTCCGACGGCCGCAGCCGGGCCGCCCGCAGCCGCTCCCCGCTCACGCCGGGCTCCGCTCGCGCGAACCGGCGCGGCCCGGC
>NZ_LIRL01001130.1 GCF_001419795.1 Streptomyces niveiscabiei | reverse complement strand
ACCCAACACCCCAGCCCCCTCCCGTCCCGCTTGACTCACCCTCCAGGAGCCCGAGTTGACCGATCCCTGGGTGGCCCTCGAACCGGGGGCCGACCCCGCCGAGCGAGTCCGTACGCTGCGGCGGGCGCACGAGGCGTTCACGGCGGCCGGGACGGTCGCCCAGCCGGTCCGCCGGGTCGTCGCGGACTCGTGGCGGCGTTCCGCGCGAGCCGGCGTGGGGCCGGACCGCACGGCGGACGTGGAGCTGTCGGACGGCGCGCTCGGCGCCTACCGCGCGGAGCACCCGCTCGCGCCGGTGATGCCGCTGCTGCGGGAGCTGATGGCGCCGTTCGCGGCGGACGGCGCGCATCTGCTCGCGGTGTGCGACGCGCACGGCCGCCTCCTGTGGGTCGAGGGACACGCGGCGACCCGGCGGCGCGCGGGGCGGATGAACTTCGTGCCCGGCGCGCGGTGGGCGGAGAGCGCGGTGGGAACGAACGCGCCGGGGACGGCGGTCGCGGTGGACCGCCCGGTGCAGGTGTTCGCGGCGGAGCACTTCACGCGGCAGGCGCAGCCGTGGACCTGCGCGGCGGCTCCGGTGCACGACCCACGCACCGGGCGGGTGCTGGGCGCCGTCGACGTCACGGGCGGGGACGCGCTGGCGCATCCGCACAGCCTGGGGTTCGTGCAGGCGGTGGCACGGGCGGCGGAGGGGCAGTTGGCGCTGCTCGCGCGGGAGCGGCCCGCCGTCGAGGCGCCCGAGCTGGCCGCGCTGGGGCGGGACGAGGCACGGCTGACGGTGGGCGGCAGGCCGGTGCGGCTGAGCCGGCGGCACAGCGAGATCGTGGTGCTGCTGGCCCGCCACCCGGAGGGGCTGACCGGGGGCGAGCTGCTGTGCGCGCTGTACGAGGACGAGTCGGTGCCACCGGTGACGCTCCGCGCCGAACTGGCCCGCCTGCGCGGGGTGCTGGGCCCGGAGCTGCTCGCGTCGCGGCCGTACCGGCTGACCGTGCCGGTGGAGTCGGACGTGGCGGTCGTGGAGCGCAGGATCGCCGCCGGGGCGGTGACGGGAGCGCTCTCGGCGTACGGCGGCCCGCTGCTGCCAGGATCGCGGGCGCCCGCGGTGACGCGGCTCAGGCGGCAGCTCGCGGACGAGTTGCGGGCGGCGCTGATCGCGTGCCAGGACCCCGACCTGCTGTCCGACTGGGCGCACGCGCCGTGGGGCGAGGACGACTTGGAGGTGTGGCGGGCGCTGGCGGCGGTACGGCCGACGGCACCGGTACGGGCGCGACTGGCGGCGCTGGAGGCGGAGTTGGCGGCGGGGGGAGGGTGGGGGG
>NZ_LIRL01000113.1 GCF_001419795.1 Streptomyces niveiscabiei | reverse complement strand
CAGCCGCCGTCCGGGGTGGGCGGGGGCGGCGCGGGTGCGGGCTCGCCGGGCAACCCGTCTCCGCCATTGGCCAACTCGGGCCGCAGCGTGGACATTTTCATACCTCCGGGACTCGGCTTCCTGTTCCACTCATGCGGAACAGGCAGTGCGCCACCCCTTCCGAACCATTTTCTTGAGAAATCAGAAAGGGCGGAGAAAAGGGGATGGAAGTCAGGCCGCGAAACCTCGGGCCACAATCCATGCCACGACCCGAATCCAAACAGCCGCAGAGAGAATGACGACAAGGCTGCATACGGCTCTCATGCGAGGTCCAGTGTGGACGGCCGCGCGTCCCACTCGATACCGCCGCCTTCGGGACGGACCCACGCCACAAGTTCCGGTTTCCGGTACTCGGGGAGTTGATTTACGTTCACGTCCTCATAGACGGCCTGAAGGATGCCCGTGCGCACGCCGTCCGTGACCGGCTTCCCGATGTGCTCGGCGGTGACCATCAGCGGCCCCGCTCAAGCTTGCAGTCGAGGCAGTCCTCGTACGGGCAGGGGGCGAAAGTCGGCACCGGGAGTGCGATCTTTCCCGTCGCTTCGTCGAGCCTGCCGCCGTACTCGCTCCACCAATCCGCCCGGAGTGCTGTTTCAGGCTCTTCGGAGCCGTCCAGAAGCCGGACCAGCTGCGGGAGTCCGAGGGCGCTCGCGCGGGCGTTTGCAGCCTTGCCCGGAGCCATCAGGACGCCCCCTTGGGACACTTGACGTGCCGGTACAAGGTGACGGGCGGGTCAGGCGTCCTCTCGATGACTCCGCGCCGCACCGGCTCATCCTGACTCAGCGGTCTCAGGCAGGCGGAGCACAATTGTCCGGCGGGCGGGTATGTCGTGTACTCCCACTGTCCCGCTTCCGCTGCGTCCGCCGATGCTGCCGCACTCATCCCGTGACCTCTTCTCTTGGTGTCCTCTCGTCTCGGCAATGGTGCCGCGAGGTGCGATGACGTGCGTAGATTATTGGCGTTGTCGGGTAAAGATCATGGCCCACTCGGACAGGAGATTCCTGCACTCGTCCCCGAAGACGGCATAGGACTCGTACCGATCGAAGTCATCTCGGTATGCGCTTACGTCTCTACGGTCACGGAGAATCAGAGCCCCCGTATTGGTCTCGACTTGCACCAGTCTTCGGTCATATACCGTGAAGACACTCAACGGGGTCTCAGTGATAGGGCCGACCGCCCCAAGAGGTATGACGCCTAGTTGCACGTTGGGAATTCGCGAGACGGACGTCAGCCGGTCGAGCTGCATAGCCATTGCGATGGGAGAAGCCAGAGGCCACCGGACAGCCTGTTCCGTCAGTAGGAAAGTGAAGAACTTCGACGAGTCCAATAGGATCTGTTGCCGTTCCAGCTTCTTGGCCACGGTCTTGGACATGTCACCGGAGTTCCCCGCGAGACTCGCCCGTACGTAGTCGGGCGTTGCAAGTAGGCCCGTAATCATTGTTGGCAAGAAGAATCGGAACTCTGTGGTGACGGCTTCGAGTCGGGCCAAATCGTTCTGTTTCTTGTCCAATCCCCGCCGTTGAGAAGCCCAGTCATCCTGCCATTCCGTGTTGGCTGTGCGAGCCAACTCAAGTATTCTTTCGGCGACGGGTCCATTAATTCCAAGAGCTTCAATGATTAGCTCAACATCAAAAATGGTGGGGGTGAGCTTTCCTCCTTCGATGTTACTGATTTTGGTCTGTGACATGTTGCAGCGGCGAGCAAGCCGGGTCTGAGTCAACCCGGCCCGCTTGCGCTCACTGCGGAGTACTTCCGCTAGGTCTGACCTCGACCGACCTAGGGACTCAGGTTCAAAGGTCAAGGCCCTTCACGTACTCCTCGAAAGACACTGACTCCGTCAGAGCAATGTGCTGGTATTCGAGGAACGGGCTCACGTCGCCCTCGAATACTTCACGACTGATCTGCGTACCGTCTGCCTGATAGTGCATGAGCACGACTTCCGTCTGGTCGAACATCCAGAAGTCCTGCACCCCTTCAAGGGGATTGGGGCGACCAGTGACATCCATGATGCGAATGTCTTCACCTGCCCACATGTGCGGCCGGTAGTACATGAACTCGTAACGCAGGTAGTCTGACAGGGGTCGAGACACGATGTGAACGCGTCCCTTGCTCTTCCCTTCCCGCCGCAACCGTTTAAGGTCGTCGGTGTACTCGTTCGAGTACGCGTGCGGGTCGATTCGCTCCCCGGCAAGAAATGCCTTGATCTCCTCGGCTTCCTGCGGAACGCGATACTCGGGCAGAGTCTCCAGCCGCCATGCCTCACGCTGGAAAGACTCGAACCGAGCTGCCCATTCCTCACCATCCAAGAGCACGGAAAGCCTCCCTCAGTGTCTCTTCAGGGATCTCTACAAGTCCTTCCCCGCTGGGAGCGGTGAACGCATCAGACACGTCCCCTTGGACGACGAACGAACCCGACGCTGTTCGGTAGACGTTGGGGCAGTCGTTCTTGTTGCAGTTGCCCTCTCCGTTGCCAGTAAGTCGGGTCAGTTCTTCGCGTGCCATGCTCAAACCCCCTTGTGTCTGACCCCTGTTGGGGCCCGTGAACGCGACGGTACGGAGGTTGGCTCTGGGCGTCTATGCGGCAACGCCAATATTCGTGTTGTCGGGTAAACCGGTGTCCTGGCAGGGGTTCGGCTCCCGCCCGCTCTCAGCGTGGCCCCACGCGGCAACGCGGATTCCCGGCGTGAAGCGGCAGAGCCCTCCGACGCGACGTCGGAGGGCTCTGTACGGGCCTGCTTGAGACTGCGTCAGCCGAGCCCGGGCCCCCGCACCGGGATCGTCGTGAACGTGGGCGCGGGCGCCGGGTCCTGGAAGAAGTCGTTGCCCTTGTCGTCGACGACGATGAACGCGGGGAAGTCCTCGACCTCGATCTTCCAGACCGCCTCCATGCCGAGTTCCTCGTACTCGACGACCTCGACCTTCTTGATGCAGTCCTGGGCGAGGCGGGCGGCGGGGCCGCCGATGGAGCCGAGGTAGAAGCCGCCGTGGGTGTCGCAGGCGGAGGTGACCTGCTGGGAGCGGTTGCCCTTGGCGAGCATGACCTTGGAGCCGCCGGCGGCCTGGAACTGTTCGACGTAGGAGTCCATGCGCCCGGCCGTGGTGGGGCCGAAGGAGCCGGAGGCGTAGCCCTCGGGGGTCTTGGCCGGCCCGGCGTAGTAGACGGGGTGGTCCTTCAGGTACTGCGGCATGTCCTCGCCCGCGTCGAGCCGCTCCTTGATCTTCGCGTGGGCGATGTCGCGGGCGACGACCAGGGGGCCCGACAGGGAGAGCCGTGTCTTCACCGGGTACTTGGTCAGCTCGGCGAGGATGTCGTCCATCGGCTGGTTGAGGTCGATGCGGACGACGTCGTCCTCGTCGGCGGAGAGGTGCTCGTCGGTGGTGTCGGGCAGGAACCGCGCCGGGTCGGTCTCCAGCTGCTCCAGGAAGACGCCCTCGGCGGTGATCTTCGCGACGGCCTGCCGGTCGGCGGAGCAGGAGACGGCGATGGCGACGGGGCAGGAGGCGCCGTGGCGCGGGAGGCGGACGACGCGGACGTCGTGGCAGAAGTACTTGCCGCCGAACTGCGCGCCGATGCCGATCTTCTGGGTGAGCTCGAAGACCTTCTCCTCCAGCTCCTTGTCCCGGAAGCCGTGCCCGAGCGCGGAGCCCTCGGTGGGGGCCTCGTCGAGGTAGTGCGCGGAGGCGTACTTCGCGGTCTTGAGGGCGTACTCGGCGGACGTGCCGCCGACGACGATCGCGAGGTGGTACGGCGGGCAGGCGGCCGTACCGAGCGAGCGGATCTTCTCCTCCAGGAACTTCATCATGGAGGCCTCGTTCAGGACGGCCTTGGTCTCCTGGTAGAGGAAGGACTTGTTGGCGGAGCCGCCGCCCTTGGCCATGAAGAGGAACTTGTAGGCGCCGCCGTCGGTGGCGTACAGCTCGATCTGCGCGGGGAGGTTGGAGCCGGTGTTCTTCTCCTCCCACATGGTGATGGGGGCCATCTGGGAGTAGCGCAGGTTGAGGTTCAGGTAGGCGTCGTAGATGCCGCGGCTGAGGGCCTCCTCGTCGCCCCCGCGCGTAAGGACGTTCTGGCCGCGCTTGCCCATGACGATCGCCGTGCCGGTGTCCTGGCACATGGGCAGGACGCCCGCCGCCGCGATGTTCGCGTTCTTGAGGAGGTCGAGGGCGACGAACTTGTCGTTGGAGGACGCCTCGGGGTCGTCGACGATCCGGCGCAGCTGCGCGAGGTGCGCGGGGCGCAGGTAGTGCTGGATGTCGTGGATGGCCTCCTCGGCGAGCTTGCGCAGCGCCTCGGGCTCGACCTGGAGGAACGTGCGCCCGTCCGGCCCCTCGACGGTGGAGACGCCTTCGGAGGTCACCAGCCGGTAGGGGGTGGTGTCCTCTCCCAGGGGGAGCAGATCGGTGTACGCGAACTCAGGCATCGACGCCCATTCCTCACTTGATGGTCTGCGGCCGGCCGCCATTGGCAAGCGCTCACCAGCCTAGAACCTGCCACTGACAACGCCTCGGTGAGGCAAGGCTTAGTTTGATGATAATGAAAATCCCGTAGGGGTGTCGCGATCTATCGTGTTTCGCTACGCTGCTGTCGTGGACCTTCAGAAGCACACCCCGCCACAGACCTCGCCGCCGCAGGCCACCACGGCCCCCACCGACCTGCGCGCCTCCGACGCCGACCGCGACCGCNNGCCGAGGGCCGCCTCACGGCCGACGAGCACGCCGAGCGCGTCGAGGGCGTGCTCGCCGCGAAGACGGTCGGCGAGCTGGAGGTGTTCGTCCAGGACCTCCCGGCCCCCGGCCAGGGCCGTACGGCAC
>NZ_LIRL01001129.1 GCF_001419795.1 Streptomyces niveiscabiei | reverse complement strand
CCGCACGCCCCCGTCTCCGCCCCCCTGCGCTGGGACGAACTCGACGACGCGCACCCCCGGGACTTCGACCTCGCGACCATGCCCGCCCGCTTCGCCGAACTCGGCGACGTGCACGCGGACATGGACGATCACGCGTACGCGCTGGACGCCCTGCTGGAGCTGGCGCGCCGGGACGAGCACGAGCACGGGCTCGGCGATCTGCCGTACCCGCCCGAGTACCCCAAGATGCCGGGGGAACCCAAGCGGGTCCAGCCGAGCCGAGCCCGCACCGAGTAACGCCGTTCAACCACAGGCGAGTCGAGGCCGGTGGGCTACAACTCCTTGATCCTGACGTCCCGGTACGACACGACGTCCGTCGTCCCGTGGACCTGGAGCCCGATGTACCCGGCCGCGTACCGCCGGCCGTCGGTCCCCGGATCGTCACCGCGCGGCGGCTCGAAGACCTGACCGCCGATGTTGTCGAACTCGTTGATCAGCACGCCGTTGCGGAACACCGAGTAGTGCTGGTCGACCACCCTGATCTCGTAGTCGTTCCAGGTGCCCTTCTGCGTGACCTGCGCCCCGGCGAGCCCGACCCGGTCGAAGCCGTAGATCGACCCGGACTTGTACATGTCGCCGGTGGGCGAGTCGAACGCCTGGACCTCGTGCCCGTACTTGATGGCCACCCACTCCGGGCGCGACTCCTCGGGGTGGTCGTGGACCCACGGGAACCGCACGAACACACCGGAGTTGGCGTTCCCCGTGCCCGGCGCGTCGTCACGCCACTGGAGGCGCAGCGAGAAGTCGCCGTACGTGCGCTGCGGGAACCACAGCATGCCGAGGCCCGACCGGGTGGTGCCGCTGGTGATCGAGCCGTCCGCGTTCAGCGCGAACGAACCGCCGCCCACCTGCTGCCACTTGGCGAACGAACCCGCCGTCCCGTCCATGATCGTGCGGTAGCCCTCGGTCTGACCGGGCGTGCCGATCCCGGACTCCCGGGCCGCCGCGTCGATCGCGTCGTACTCGCGCTCGTCGACCACCCCGTCCTTGAACAGCCCGTCCAGGACGGTCTTCACGTGCTTGAGGAACAGCGCGTGGGACGTCCACTCCTTCTCGTCCTCGATCAACTCGTTGATCCTGCACCGGCTGTTGGTGAGCCGGTTGGGTACGCCGGAGTCGACCGTCCCGACGATCACGGCCAACCGCTCGTCGAACTCGGGGCAGTTGGGCGCCGGTACCTGGCTCCCGACCACCGTGAAGGTGACGTTCCGCGCCGCCGACGTGTTCCCGGCCCGGTCCGTCGCCCGGTACGCGAGCGTGTGCGTGCCCGCCCGGTCGGCGACCACGGGCGCCCCGTACGCCAGATAGGGCCCGGCGTCGATCGAGTACTCGATCCGGTCGACCCCCGAACCGCCCTCGTCCGTCGCGCTCACCGTGACCCGCGCCGAACCGACGTACGCGCCGTCGGAGTTGCGCGTCCCGGCGACGGTCACACCGGTCACCGGCGGCACCGTGTCGGGCGCGGGCGCGGCAACCACCGTGAACTGCACGGACTTCGCCGCCGAGACGTTGCCCGCCTTGTCGGTGGCCCGGTAGCGGACCGTGTGCGTGCCGAGCTGGTGCACCATCACGGGCGCGGTGTACGGCTGCCAACTCCCGTCGTTCACCGCGTACTCGATGGTGTTGACGCCCGAACCGGTGTCGGACGCCGTGACGGTGACGGTCGCCATGTCGATGTACGTTCCGTCGGGCCGCTGTTCGCCGCCGACCGTCGCCGAGGTCTCCGGCGCGGTCGTGTCGTCGCTCTGCGGGGCGACGACCGTGAAGCGGACGCTCTTCTCGGCCGACACGTTCCCGGCCTTGTCGAACGCCCGGTAGCGCCCGCTGTACTGGCCCACCTGGTCGACGACGATCGGCGCGGTGTACGGCCGCCAGACGTCCTCGGCGCCGATCGCGTACTCGATCCGGTCGACGCCCGATCCCGCGTCCGTCGCGGTGATGGCGACGCTCGCCGAACCGACGTACTCGCCCTGCGCGTTCTGGGTGCCCGACACAACGGCATTGGTCTCAGGGGCCGTTGTGTCCTCGCCGGTGCCCTCGGTCACCACGAGGATGCCCTGCATCTGGCCGTGGCCGGGGATCGTGCAGTGGTAGAAGTAGCGGCCCGGGGTGAGGGTCACCTCGGCGGTGTGCCGGCCGCCCGTGTCGTCGAACGGGTTGGCCAGGATGTTGAGCTGGACGTCGCTGTTGAACTCGGGGTCGCTCGTCACGAACGTCAGCGTGTGCGGCATGCCCGTCGTGTTGCCGGTCGCCGCGCTGTTCTCGAAGACGATCGTCGCCTTTCCGGCCACGGCGGTCTTCGGCGCCGACGTGTACTTCGCGATGTCGTCACCGGCCGTCCAGGTCAACACCTGGTCCTGCGCGGCCTGTTGGCGTGCGCTGCTGGGCAGGGCCTGGAGCCCCAGCACCATCAGCACGGCCGCCAGCAGGGCCGTCCACAGGCGCTGCCGTCGTCTCACCGTCACCACCCCCGCGCCAGTTGTCCGGCGGCGGGCGTCGGCCCGCCGCCCGTGTAAGTGACCTTCCACAGCGCCGACTTGGCGTCGGAGGTGAAGAATCCCCGGCCGTAGTCGAGGACGTACAGCGCGCCGTCGGGACCGAACTTCCAGTCCATGAGGTTCTTGATGCGGTCGTTGCCGACCGGCACGATCTTCTTCAGCGACTCGGAGTGCACGGGGAGTCCGCCGTCGCCCTGGTTCGCCGGGTCCATCACGACCGCGTTGCGCGGCTGGTCGGCGTCGTAGAAGTCGCCGACGAACCACTTGCCGTCCCAGTACGACGGCCACTTGGCGGTGCTCGTGCTCGCCGCGTCGTAGCGGTAGACCGGGCCGTTCATCGCGGCCTGGCCGCCGCCCTTGAGCCACGGCAGCAGGTAGGTGGCCTGCGACTGCTGGTAGGAGGGGATGCCGTTCGCGTCGCGCGGATAGTCCGGGGCGCCGCCCTGCGGGGAGTACCAGATGTTGTTGCCGGTGACCGGCGGCAGGTTGACCAGCCCGTCGTTGTTCGGCGACTCGTTCCTCGGATGGTCGCAGTCGTACCAGCCGAGCGGCTTCGACGGGTCCGGCAGATTGCGGTCCCGGTAGGGCTGCTTGTTGCCCATGCAGTACGGCCAACCCCGGTTGCTCGCACGGGTGATGACGGCGAACGTGTCGTACTTCGCCGGACCCCACGTCGTCGAGGGGGAGCCCGCGTCGGGGCCGACCCACCCGGCGTACAGGATGTCCGTCCGCTGGTCGACGAAGATGCGCGCCGGGTTGCGGACGCCCATCACGTAGATCTCGCCGCGTGTCTTGCCGCCGCCCTCGGCGGTCTCCCTGCCGGTGAACAGGTTGCCCGCCGGGAGGGTGTACGTGCCGTCGGGCTCCGGGTGGACGCGCAGGATCTTGCCGTTGAGGTTGTTGGTGTTCCCGGCGGTGCGGCGCGCGTCCGCGAAGGAGACGCCTTTGTAGTTCGGCGCCGGGTTGTTGCCGGAGTAACCCTCGCTGAACTGGCTGGAGTTGTTGTCACCGGTCGCGATGTACAGGTTGCCCTTCGAGTCCCAGGACATCCCGCCGCCCGCGTGGCAGCAACTGTGCACCTGCACCGGCCACTTGAGGAGCACCTTCTCGCTGCCCAGGTCCAGCTTGTTCGTCGCGAGGTCCAACGTGAAGCGGGAGACGCGGCGTTCGGCCATCCGCGTGTCCCGGTTCAGCTGGGAGTGCGGCGTGTAGTGCAGGTACACCCAGCCGTTGTCCTCGAAGCGCGGGTCCAGCTCGATGCCGAGCAGGCCCTCTTCGACCTTGACCAGCTCGTCGCCGCCGCCCTTGTTGCCGAAGACCGTCAACGCCCCCGCCAGCGTCACCTTCTTGGTCCTCGGGTCGTAGACGTGGACCTCGCCCTTGCCCTTGCCGATGGCCGGGTCGCTCCAGTCGGTGACCACCGGCTGGGAGGAGTCGGCGCCGCCCCGCCCGATGTACAGCACCCGTCCGTCGGGCGCGGTCACCAGCCCGTGCGGCTCCCCGATCTGGTCGTTCTGACCCGGCTGGTTCGGCTGAGTCAGGCGCTCCGCACGGTAGTTGGCGGTGATGGTCGCCTTGCAGTCGGCCTGCGCCAGCCGCGTCGTCCACAGCAGCGCGCCGCGCAGATGCGCCCGGAACTCGGTCTCGTCGTACGACGACACCGTCCCGCCCATCCCGGTGTAGAAGGACCGGCCGCCGTCGTAGTCACGGCACCAACTCACCGGATGATCGGCGCCGTTGGCACCCGTACCGGGCTGGTACGACCGCTCGCGTACCCGGGCGACCGTGTGCACCTCGCCGGACGGGTTCTTCGCCCAGTTGAACCACCGGTCCGCCCGCTTCCACTGCACCGGCACGTCCTTGGTCGCCGGATGCTGCCGGTCCCCGACCTCAACCACCGCGCGCTGTACGGCCGTTGGGCTCGACGCGGCCGGGCGGGCGCCGATCAGGCCGGTGAACCAGTCCGAGTACGGCTCGGCGCGCGCCGCGTCATGGACGCCGAGGAAACCGCCGCCCGCCTCCATGTACGCCTCAAGGCCCGCCTCCTGGTCCGGGTCGAGGACGTCGCCGCCCCCGGTCAGGAACGCGACCGCGTTGTAACTCCCCAGCGCCGTACCGTCGGTGAAGATCCGCGCGTCGTCCGTCGCGTCCACCGCGAACCGCTGGTCCGCCGGACCCGTCAGGCCGATCCGCTCGATCGCCGCGATCCCCGCGTTCACGACCGGCGACTCCTCACCGGCCGCCGCCGAACCGTAGAAGACCAGCACCCTCACATCCGCGCCGCCCGGCGGCGACTTCACAGACAGCGTTGTCGGGGGTGGCAGAGCCTGCGCGGCGGCCGGCGCGGACAGCAGCCCCGCGACGACCACCCCGGTGGCCAGCCAGATCCGTCTTCTCGTGCTCGATCCTCGTAAGTGCACGGGCACCTCCTCGGTCACGGCGGACAGCGCCAAGGAAGCTAGACCCCTTTGTGTCGTTCGCCAACACCTAAGGCCGGAATACCTCGAACTTTGTCCTGAGTGTGGATAAACAGCCTCAAGGTCGGTACCGTCTCACAGGTTCATCACAGGCAACCCTTCTCACGATGGGGAGTTGAGGCGTGGACGGACGCGGCTTCGACCGACGGACCCTGCTCGGAGGCGCTGCCGCAGCCGCCTCGCTGAGCCTCGCACCGACCACCCGCAGCGCCGCCGCCGCGCCTCCCGGCGGCACGGTCCGCCACCTCACGATGTACGCCGAGAAACTCCCCGACGGACAGCTCGGCTACGGCTTCGAGAAGGGCAAGGCCACCGTCCCCGGCCCGCTCATCGAGCTGTACGAGGGCGACACCGTGCACATCGCCTTCGAGAACACCCTCGACGTACCCGTCAGCCTCCACGTCCACGGCCTCGACTACGAGATCACCAGCGACGGCACGAAGATGAACCACAGCGACGTCGCCCCCGGCGCGACCCGCACGTACACCTGGCGCACACACCTCCCCGGGCGCCGCGCGGACGGCACCTGGCGGCCCGGGAGCGCCGGGTACTGGCACTACCACGACCACGTCGTCGGCACGGAACACGGCACCGTCGGCATCCGGAAGGGCCTGTACGGGCCGGTCATCGTGCGCCGCAAGGGCGACGTCCTGCCCGACGCGACCCACACCATCGTCTTCAACGACATGCTCATCAACAACCGGCCCGCCCACTCCGGGCCCGACTTCGAGGCCACGGTGGGGGACCGGGTCGAGTTCGTCATGATCACGCACGGCGAGTACTACCACACGTTCCACCTGCACGGGCACCGCTGGGCCGACAACCGCACGGGCCTGCTGACCGGCCCCGACGACCCCACGCGCGTGATCGACAACAAGATCGTGGGACCCGCCGACTCGTTCGGGTTCCAGGTCATCGCCGGGGAAGGGGTGGGCGCGGGCGCCTGGATGTACCACTGCCACGTCCAGAGCCACTCCGACATGGGGATGGTGGGACTGTTCCTCGTGAAGAAGACGGACGGGACCATTCCCGGGTACGAGCACGGGCACGGGGAGGGACACGAGCACTGAGAGCGGTGAAGGGGGCAACTTCCCCCTGCCGGGGGGCTGTTGAGTCCGGGCACGGGCGCGGTGACTACTCTGGACCGCAGACCGGCCCTGGAGGAGACGACGTGACGGACACCGCCCCGCGCCCCACTCTGGAGGCCGTGGCCGCGCGGGCCGGAGTGTCGCGGGCGACCGTCTCCCGCGTGGTGAACGGCGGCGACGGGGTACGCGAACCCCTCGTCGAACGCGTCCGCCGCGCGGTGGAGGAACTCGGGTACGTCCCGAACCAGGCTGCCCGCAGCCTCGTCACCCGACGCCACGACGCCATCGCCGTCGTCATCGCCGAATCCGAGACCCGCGTCTTCGTCGACCCCTTCTTCGGCCGCCAACTCCGCGGCATCAGCAAGGAGTTGACGGCCCACGACAACCAACTCGTCCTCCTGCTCACGGAGGGCCGGGACGACCACGCGCGGGTGGCCCGCTATCTGGCGGGCGGGCATGTGGACGGCGCCCTGGTCTTCTCCCTGCACCTCGACGACCCGCTGCCCGCGCTGATCCAGAGGGCCGGGGTGCCGATGGTGATCGGGGGACGACC
>NZ_LIRL01001128.1 GCF_001419795.1 Streptomyces niveiscabiei | reverse complement strand
AGATGTGAATAAGCGACAGCCCCCACCCAGGGCGACGACGACTCCCCGCGCGTCCTGCGCCTCGGCGACACCGGCCCCCAGGTCCGGGAGCTCCAGCTCCGCCTCAGGCAGCTCGGCCGGTACGACGGCGAGGCGACCGGCGTCTACGACGAGAACGTCCAAAGCGCCGTACGCACCTACCAGTTCACCCGCCTGATCCTCTCGGACGAGTCCGGCGTGTACGGCGCGACGACCCGCCAGTCGCTGGAGTCGGAGACGCAGCGGCCCTAGGAGGCGGTCTTCAGGTACGCGGCGAGCCGGGCGATGGCCGACGGGTTGCGGGGGCTCTCGACCAGGTCGACGTAGTCGAGGACGAAGATCCGCTTGTTCCGCACCGCCGCGACGTTCTTCAACGGGGCGTACGACAGGAGGAAGTTGCGCTTCTGCTCGGCGCTGACGTCCCCGTAGTCGCAGATCACGATGACGTCCGGGTTCCGTGCGACGACGGTCTCCCAGCCGACGGTCGTCCAGGAGTCGTCGACGTCGTGCGTGACGTTCTCGCCGCCGGCCGCGCTGATGATCTGGTCCGGCGCCGCGTACTTCCCGGAGGTGAACGGCGCGTCCTGGCCGCTGTCGTACAGGAACACCTTGGGGCGCTTCGCGGGGACCGCGACCTGGGCTATCTCCTTCTTGAAGGAGGCGATCAGGGTGGCCGCGCGCTGTTCGACGCCGAAGAGCTGCCCGAGGGTGGTGAGGTCGGTGTAGAGCGCCTCCAGCGGCGGCATGATGCCCCGCGAGGTCTCGGTACGGCCGTTGCGGCACGACTCGGTGAGGATGTACGAGGGGACGCCGAGCTTGGCGAGGGCGTCGGGGGTGAAGCCGCTGTCCTCGCGGAAGCCGTAGTTCCACCCGGCGAAGACCAGGTCGGCGCGGGCGTCGAGGACGTTCTCCTTCGTCAGCTGGTCCTTGGAGAGCCACTTGACCTTCCGGTACCCGTCCTTCCAGGGCACGCCGGTCAGGTCCCCCTTGTCGTCGGGCATCGCGAACCCGGCCATCCGGTCCTCGAGGCCGAGCGCGAACATCAGCTCGGTGATCCCGACGTCGTTGGTGACGACGCGTTCGGGCACGTGGTCGAAGGTGACCTTCTTCCCGCAGTTGGTGATGGTGACCGGCTTGGACGCGGGGGAGGACGCGGTCTTCTCCACGGAGGCCCCGCAGCCGGTGACGGTCAAGCACAGGGCGACGGCGGCGAGTTGACGCAGGGAGGGCACAGGGGGTTCCTTCACAGGCGGTCGAAGAGGAGTTGCACGGCGCCGGTGGCGGGGTGGCGCACGGGGTGGGCCCGGACGCCGAACACCTCGGCGAGCAGGGCGGGTCGGAGGACGTCCGCCGGAGTCCCGGACGCGACGACGCGGCCCGCGTCGAGGACGTACAGCCGATCGCAGTACGCCGCCGCGAGGTTGAGGTCGTGCAGCGCGGCGAGGACGGTGAGCCCGGCGTCGCGGACGAGGGCCAGGACGTCCAACTGGTGGGCGATGTCGAGATGGTTGGTGGGTTCGTCGAGGACCAGGACCCGGGGCTGCTGGGCCAACGCCCGGGCGATCAGGACGCGTTGGCGTTCACCGCCGGACAGCGCGAGGAAGCCCCGGTCGGCGAGGTGGCCGACGCCGGTCGCCGCCATGGCCTCCTCGCAGATCTTCATGTCCTCGGCGTGGCCGCGCCGTTCGTGCGGGAGGCGGCCCATCCCGACGACCTCGGTGACGGTGAAGTCGAACTCGGCGCCGGACTCCTGCGGGAGCGCGGCCAGCACCCGGGCGGCGGCGCGCGGCGCCATCGTCCGCAGGTCCTCGCCGTCGAGCCGTACGGTTCCGGCGGCGGGCCGCAGCGCCTGGTAGACGCACCTCAACAGGGTTGATTTCCCGCTGCCGTTGGGGCCGACGAGGCCGACGACCTCGCCGGGTCCCGCGGCGAGCCGTATGTCGTCCACGAGGCGTGCGCCCGCCGCCTCCACGCTCACGCCGTCCACGTCGAGCCGCATGCCGGTCACCACTTTCCGCCGAACGCGTGGCCGCCGCGCCGCATCAGCAGCAGGAACGCGGGGACCCCGACGACGGCCGTGATCACGCCGACGGGGAGTTCGGCGGGTGCGAGGAGCAGGCGGGACAGGATGTCCGCCCAGACGAGGAGGACGGCCCCGGCGAGCGGGGCGAGCGCGAGGACGCGGCGGTGGTCGGCGCCGACGGCCATCCGCACGAGGTGCGGGACCATGAGCCCGACGAACCCGATCGCGCCGCTGACGGCGACCAGCGTGCCGGTCACAGCGGCCGTCACGAGGAACAGCTCCCGCCGCAGCCGCTCCGGCCGCACCCCGAGGGAGGCCGCCGTCTCGTCGCCCATCGCGATCGCGTTCAACGCCCCGGCCCGCCGCCGCAGCCACGCCCACCCGGCGACGACGGTGACGGCGGCGATCGGCACCTGCGCCCACGTCGCCCCGCCGAGGCTCCCGAGCAGCCACATCATCGCCGAGCGCGCCGCCTCGCCCCGGGCGGCGCTGAACACCATCACGGTCGTGATCGCCTCGAACCCGTACGCCAGCGCCGTACCCGTCAGGATCAGGCGCAGCGGCGTGAGGCCGCGCGGGGTGCGGGCGACGGCGTAGACGAGAGCCATCGCGGCGAGCGCCGAGCCGAACGCGGAGACCGACAGGGCCCAGACGCCGAGCCCGGCGAAGGCGCCCATCAGGATGACGGCGTTGGCGCCGACGGCCGCGCCGGAGGAGATGCCGAGGACGAAGGGGTCGGCGAGGGCGTTGCGGACCATGGCCTGCACGGCGACGCCGACGGAGGCGAGGCCGGCGCCGGCGAACGCGCCGAGGACGACGCGGGGCAGGCGTATCTCCCAGACGATGGTGTAGTCGGCGGCGTCCCGCGCGGAAACGGTTCCGCCGGTCAGGCCGGCCCACAGGAGCTTCAGCGAGTCGGCGGCGCCAATGCCTGAGGCGCCGAGGACGACACCCGCGAGCAGGGAGATCAGCAGGAGCAGGGCGAGGGCAACGGTCAGCAGGGCGAGGGGGGTTCGGCGCACCGGCGGTCCTTCGGCTGAGGCCGCCGGAGGGACGTCACGCGGGAGACACGCCTTGCGGTCCCCTCTCGCAGTCCACGGCGAGCGGTCGTACGGGTCGCGTGCCGGCCGTGGGCGATCGGGCTCGCGCGGAAGCGTTTTTGCTGTCCGCGCACACCGTTGCGGGTCAGCGCCGGATTCTCACCGGACTTCCCCCGCGGGAGGCATGCGGAGCCTAACAAACCGGTCCGGCGCTTCCGTCCCGGGCCGCCCGTCAGTCGAGGTAGTCCCGCAGCGCCTGCGACCTGGAGGGGTGGCGCAGCTTCGACATCGTCTTCGACTCGATCTGCCGGATCCGCTCCCGCGTCACGCCGTACACGAGCCCGATCTCCTCCAGCGTGCGCGGCCTGCCGCCGAACAGGCCGTAGCGCAGCGCGATGATCCCCGCCTCGCGGGCGGTCATCTCCGCGAGCATCGCGCGCAGGGTCTGCTGGAGGAGGCCGAAGGCGACCTGTTCGACCGGGGAGGGCACGTCCGCGTCGACGATCAGGTCACCGAACTCGGTGCCGGAGTCGTCCGCGAGAGTGGTGTCCAGGGAGACGGGTTCCCGTGTGTAGCCGTCCAGTTCAGCGAGGCGTTCCACCGGTACGTCGGCCTTCTCCGCGAGTTGGGCGGGGGTGGGTTCGATTCCGGTGTCGTGAATAATCTCGCGGCGGACCCGCGCGATGCGGTTGATGATCTCCACCGCGTGGACGGGGACGCGGATCGTGCGGCCCTGGTCGGCCAGGGCCCGGCTGACGGCCTGCTTGATCCACCAGGTCGCGTACGTGGAGAACTTGAAGCCCTTCACGTAGTCGAACTTCTCCACCGCCCGGATGAGGCCCGTGTTGCCCTCCTGAATCAGGTCGAGGAAGGCGAGGCCACGGCCTGTGTAGCGCTTGGCGACGGAGACGACGAGGCGGAGGTTGGCCTCGACGAGGTGAGTCTTCGCGCGTCGTCCATCCTCGGCAAGAAGGGTCAACTCCCTTGCGTCGTAGGCGGTTTCCGCCGCCAGGAGGCGTTCCGCGTACAGTCCCGCCTCGATGCGTTTCGCGAGGTCGACCTCCTGGTCGGCGGTGAGGAGGCGGACGCGGGAGATGAGGCGGAGGTAGTCCTTCACGGGGTCGTCGGAGGCGCCGGCGGTGGTGAGGCGGGGTACGGGGGCGTCGTCGTCCTCTTCCTCCGGGGCCTGCTGTTCCAGGTCGAGCAGAGTCATCACGCCTCCGACGGGGAGTGCGGGGACCGGCCGGGGTGGGGTGCGACCTGTTCCGGGGCGCCCTCGACGACGGTCTGTCCGCTGTCCGGGCCCATGACCGGGAGGCCGGTGGTCGGTTCATCAAGGACGAAGAGGCTGCACATCCTGCGCGTGAGTTCGGCCGCGAGCTTCACGCGCTGGGCCTCGCC
>NZ_LIRL01001127.1 GCF_001419795.1 Streptomyces niveiscabiei | reverse complement strand
CCGAGCGCGTGACCCGCCTCCACGACAACGCGGCGCTCTTCCTCAAGCTCGCGGGGGAGGCGGGTGACGCGCTCGGGCTCCTCGCGGATCAGGCGCAGTGCGGTGAGCGCGGCGGCGGTGGACGCCGGGGGCAGCCCGGCGCTGAAGACGAAGCCGGGGAGCGTGTACCGGAAGTGCTCGATGAGCTCGTGGCGTCCGGCGACGTAACCGCCGCAGCTGGCCAGGGACTTGGAGAGCGTGCCCATCCAGACGTCGACGTCGTCGGGGTTGACGCCGGAGTGCTGGGCCATGCCGCCGCCGGTCTTGCCCATGACGCCGATGCTGTGCGCCTCGTCGACCATGAGGAGCGCGTCGTGCTTCTGCTTGACGGCGACGAGGGCGGGCAGGTCGGCGGTGTCGCCGTCCATGCTGTAGACGCCTTCGACGACGATCAGGACGCGCCGGTAGGTGCCCCGGACGTGGCCGAGGATCCGGTCGAGGGCGGCGAGGTCGTTGTGCGGGAACGGCTGGCGCGCGGCGCCGGACTGCCGGCAGCCCTGGATGATGCTGTCGTGCGCGAGCGCGTCGTGCAGGATCAGGTCCTCGGGGCCCATGAGGTGGCCGATGACGGTGACGTTGGTGGCGTGTCCGCTGACGAGGCTCACCGCGGCCTGCGCGCCGACGAGTTCGGCGAGCCCCTGGTCGAGTTCGTCGTGCAGCGGCCGGTTGCCGGACAGGATGCGCGCGGCGGAGACGGAGGAGCCGTAGCGGGCGACCGCCTCCTGGATCGCGGCGGCGACCTCGGGGTGCCCGGACAGGCCGAGGTAGTTGTAGCTGGAGAAGGAGATCAGCTCGTGGTCACCGACCCGGCTGGTGTCGCGGATGGTGCCCTCGTGGCGCAGGAAGTACGGGTTGACGACCCCGGACGCCTCCAGGTTGGCCTTGCGCTCCAGGGAGGCGCGGACCTCGGGGAAGAGCCGTACGTCGGCGGCCTCGCTCCGGTCCGGGGCGGCGACGGGAGCGGGGGCGACAGGCGCGGGGGCGACGGGAGCAGGCGCGGGCTTGGGGCTCGGGATGATCGTCCGCTGCACGGACGGCGCGGCGGACGGCGACATGGACGGCGCGGCGGACCGCGTGCCGAGCCGGCTCTCCACCGTCCGCACCAGGTCGCCGACGGACGCGATCTCCATCATCTCGGCGGCCTTGACCTCCAGGTGCGGCCACTGCCTGCGCAGCCGCGTGGCGAGTTCGGCGAGCATGATCGAGTCGAAGCCGAGGTCGGTGGCGAAGACGTGCTCGGGGCGCAGGAAGTCCTGCGGGTAGGCGCTGACCTTGGTGATCGCGTCGATGACGATGCCGGAGACGTCCTCGGGCACCGCAGCGTCGGCCGGCGCGGGGGCGAGGACAGCGGCGGGCGCGGCCTCCTGGACGGTCGCGGGAGGCACCGGGACCGCCGGGAGGGGCAGGGTGCGCGCGGCGGCCGGGTCGAAGGACTGGAGCAGCGACACCTGGGCGTGCAGGAACTCGATGAGTCCGCTCATCCGAGGCTCTCCGTTCTGGTGGGACGTGGCGGGGACGGGGGAAGGAATGACGGCGCGCAGCGGCACCCCGGCAGACTCGACGCCCCCGACGGCGAACCCTGCGGCGTGAGCGACCTCGGCGGCCACGACGACCGGCTCGGCCGCCTCGCGCCGGGGCCGCCCGACCCCCGTACGGACCGTGTAGACGTCGGTCGCGAGCGGCGACGGCGGCAGGGACAGCAGCCGCGCACCGGCCCCGGCGAACAGCGGCGCCGTGTTCACCGGCACGCCCGCGACGGCGAGCCGCCCGAGCCCGGTGAGCAGCGCGCGCCCGTCGTCGGCGCGGGACACTGTGAGCGGCACGAGGCCGAGCCCGGCGCCCGCCTGTGTGCGGCGGGCCATCCGCAGCAGCGTGTCGCCGCCGTAGATCTGGACGAGGAAGGCGGTGCCGGAGTCGGCGACGGTGCGGACGGCGTCGGTGAAGCGGACCGGCGCGGTGTTGTGGCGGGCCCACAGCTCCTTGATGCCGTCGGGGTGTTCGGCCCGGGCGCCGCTGACGCCGGAGACGAAGGGGCGGGCGGGTCCGGTGAGCGGGAGGGCGGCGATGGTGTCGGCCATGACCTCGTCGGCGGCGGCGACCAGGGGCGAGTGGAAGGCGTGGGAGACGCGCAGGCGGACGGCGGCGGTGCCGTTCGCGGCGCAGTGTTCGCGCAGGGCGTCGGCGGCCTCGGCGCTGCCGCTGAAGACGACCTGGCCGTCGTGGTTGTAGCAGGCGGGCCAGACGCCCTCGACGGCTTCGGCGAGGCGTTCGGCGTCGGCGGTGGGTGCCTGGACGGCGAGCATGGCGCCGCTGCCGGAGGGGACGGCGGCGGCGAGGGCGGCGCCGCGTACGGCCATGAACCGGACGGCGTCCTCGGGTGCGAAGGCGCCGGCGGCGACGGCTGCGGGGAACTCGCCGACGCTGTGGC
This sequence comes from Streptomyces niveiscabiei, assembly GCF_001419795.1. Classification (GTDB taxonomy): domain Bacteria; phylum Actinomycetota; class Actinomycetes; order Streptomycetales; family Streptomycetaceae; genus Streptomyces; species Streptomyces niveiscabiei. The sequence continues at coordinate 3,279 of NZ_LIRL01001127.1, read as the reverse complement.
CCACCGCGAGGTCGGGTTCGACGCCGCAGGCGGCGAGGAGTTCCATGGTGGTGACGCCGGTGATGCCGAGGCCGGGCTGGCACAGGTCGGTGACGGTGAGGGCGGCCTGTGCCTCGGTGTCGTCGTCATCGTGGGCGTCCCACAGGAGGCCCGGGAGGTACTCGGCGACGGTGGGGGCGTCCTCGGCGGTGGCCGCGGCGAGTTCGGCGGCCCGGGCGGCGACGGACGGGAAGCGGCGGGCGAGGTCGGCGAGCATGCCGGGGCGCTGGGAGCCCTGGCCGGGGAAGGCGAACGCGATCCGGCGCTCCTCGGGAGGCAGCGGTTTCGCCGAGGCGTGGACGCCGGGGGCGAGTTCGCCGAGGGCGCCGTCCGCGAGGCGGCTCGCGGACCGGCGGAGCTTGTCGAGGAGTTCGTCGCGGTCGGCGGCGACGAACGACAGGCGGGCGGTGAGGAGTTCACGTGTCGCGAGGGTGCGGGCGACCTCCTCTGGGGTGGCGGAGGGGTCGCGGACGAGGGAGTCGTGCAGGACGTCGGCGTACTGGGCGAGGGCCTCGGCGCTGCCGGCGGAGAGCAGGAACAGCCAGGGCTCGTCGGGGCGTTCGTCCCCCGGCTCGGTGGTCTGCGGGGTGCTCTCCAGGACGGCGTGCACGTTGGTGCCGCCGAATCCGAAGGAGCTGACGCCGGCCCGGCGCACGCCGTCGTGCGGCCACTCCCGCGCGGTCGCCGTCAGGCTCAGCCCGGCCCGGTCGATGGGGAGTTCGCCGTTGACGCGGATCTCCCCCGGCTGCGGGGGCACGACGCCGTGGTGGACGGCGAGGGCCGCCTTGACGAGGCCGGCCGCGCCCGCGGCGGAGAGGGTGTGGCCGATCAGGGCCTTCGAGGAGCCGAGGTAGCAGGGCCGGTCGGCGCCCTCCTCGGCGCGCAGCATGCCGATCGCCTCGACCTCGGTCCGGTCGCCGACGGGCGTGCCGGTGCCGTGCGCCTCCAGCAGGTCGACGTCGCCGATACCGATCCCGGCGTCCTTGTAGGCGGCGCGCAGGGCCGCCAGCTGTCCCTGGGCCTGCGGGGTCATGGGCCCGCCGCCGCGCCCGTCGTTGGCGGAGCCGACGCCGGTGACGACGGCGTAGATGCGGTCGCCGGCCGCGATCGCGTCCTCGACGGGGCGCAGGACGAGGGTGGCGCCGCCCTCGCCGAGGACGAATCCGTCGGCGCGTTCGTCGAAGGGGCGGCAGCGTCCCGCGCGGGAGATGGCGCCGGCCCGCGCGAAGCCGATCAGGGGGGTGGGGGTGAGGCTGAGGTAGACGCCGCCGACGAGGGCGATGTCGCAGGCGCCCGTGGCGAGGCTCTTGACGGCCGTGTCGAGGGCGACGAGCGCGGAGGAGCACGCCGCGTCGAGGGACATCGACGGGCCGCCGAGGTCGAGGACCTCGCTGACCGTGCACGGGATCATGTTGGCGAGGCAGCTGGGGATCGTGAAGGGGTTCATCGGCATCACCGAGGAGCCCGTCGCCTCGTGGAGGCGGTCCATGAGGTCCGGGTCGCCCTCGCCGTTGTGCAGGGAGCCGTCCGCGAGGAGGCTCGCGGTGATGCGGGAGACGCTGATGTCCCGGTGGTCGATCGAGGAGACGCCGCAGAAGACCCCGGTGCGGGACCGGTCGAAACCGTCCTGCTCCCAGCCGGTGTCCTGGAGGGCCTCCCGCGAGAGGTCGACGAAGAGTTTCGCCTGCGGGTCCATCACTCTCGCCCGGCGCGGCGGGATTCCGTAGTGCGCGGGGGCGAAGTGGTCCACGGCGTCCAGGAACGCGACCTGGTCCGTGTAAACGGCGTGCGGATCTCGGAAATCACCCGGGCGGTGATACACGGAGTGGTCCCAGCGGGATGCCGGAACAGCCGCGAACTGTGGTTCCGCTTTCACCAGGATCTGCCAGAACTCGTCGATATTGGCGGCTCCGGGGAATCGGCACGACATGCCGACGACAGCCATTCCAGACATTGACCGGTACCTCGATCCAACGTCGATTCTGTAAATGCCCTAGAAGCCGACGCCGGATGCCGCCGGGTCATGGAGAGACCCGCCCATCGGGAAATGCGGGAAAACACCGGACGACACCATGCTGAACACCAGGATTACCGTCTCCCGGTCTTCCGACGTCGACACGCAGAGCTTGCATCCGACTCTGTAGCGCGCACAACCCGCCTTCTCATCGAGCGGAAAAGATACCTGCACGTAACGACGGGGAATGGGTACGGGAGGGGCGAAAACTACTTCCGGCGTGAAGGATCCCTTCCCGTGCCGCTACCGCTCCGCCGACAGCCCCACCTGCCGTGCCAGCGCCGCGACCCCCTGCCGGAACAGCGCGTCCCGGTCGTCGACGACCCGGTTGAACTGCCCCAGCACCTCGAAGCTGATGAGCCCGAAGAGCTGGGCCCAGGCGGCTGCGGCGGAGGTCACCGCGCCGGCGGGCAGGGAGCGTTCGGCGAGGAGGGGAAGGACGTCGGGGCCGAGGACGGCCTCGTCGTCCCCGGTCGGCACGGGGATGGCCAGGGCCCCCGCGGCGTACGCGTTGTCCAGGACGTCCAGCAGGACGAGGGCGACCCGGGACGCGGGCGCGACCGTGTCCCGGGGGGCGTCGTACCCGGGGACGGGCGAGCCGTAGATGAGGGCGTACTCGTGGGGATGGGCGAGGGCCCAGGCGCGGACGGCGCCGCAGGTGGCGTGCCAGGTGTCCCACGGGGAGGAGCCGGCGGCCTGCGCGTACGCGGTCTCGGCGGCGGACCCGATCGCGTCGTAGGCGTCGACGATCAGGGCCGTCAGCAGGTCGTCGCGGCTGGGGAAGTACCGGTAGAGGGCCGACGAGACCATGCCCAGCTCGCGTGCGACGGCGCGCAGGGAGAGCCGGCCGGGTCCTTCCGTAGCGAGGTGCGCGCGGGCCTCTTCCTTGATGGCCTGGGCGACTTCCGCGCGGGCCCGCTCCTTGGCTCCTTGGATCACGTCCATACCGAGCAGTCTGCCATCCCGTAAAGCACCGACCAAGAGTGAGAGCAACGCTCTTGCTTTGAGACAGTGCTCACTGCAACACTGCTCCAGGAAAAGAGCAGCGCTCCAGAATGGGAGCGCCTCCCTACGCCTTCCCACGCCTTCCCCCAGGGCCTCGCAGCGTGGCGTCCCCGCAGGTCAGCCGCCCGCGCCCCCTCCCCCCACCCCTTCCAGGCCGTAGCCGCAGAGGAAGAAAGGACCCACGTGATGGTCACCTCGGTGCCATCCGGGAACGACAGGAC
>NZ_LIRL01001126.1 GCF_001419795.1 Streptomyces niveiscabiei | reverse complement strand
GAGGGGATCGGCATCTTCGGTGTGGGGGCGCGGCCGGAGGAGCTGAGTGAGAAGGCGTTGTCGGCCTACGCGCGGGAGTTGGCCGGGCGGGTGTCCGCAGGGGAGGCGTACGAGGGGTTCGTGCGGCTGTGTGTACGGCGTACCGCGCGTGGGCGCGCGCCGTCGGTCCGCGCGGGGATCGAGGTACGGAGGCTGGCGCGGGCTGCCGGGAACCGGTCCACGGACGACTTCCTCGCCGAGTTGCTCGCTCTGCCCGCCACGGCCGGGGCGGCGAGCGGGTGGTGGAAGGCTCATCGCGGGGCGCTGGTCGAGCTGGCGCGTGAACGGGCGTCCGTGCGGCGGGACTTGCTGGAGCTGATGCCCGAGTGCGCGGACGAGGGCGTGTTGGTGCTGTGGCTGGACGTGCTGGAGGAGTCCGGGGCGCTCGCCGGGCTGTGGGGTGACGGGGAGGGGCCCCGGGACGGTACGGCGGGGTGGTTCGCGAGGTTCCTGGAGTTCCACACGCGGGCGCTGCACTGGAGCACGCCCGCCCGGCTGCCCGTGCTGTACCGGCTCGTGGAGCGGGCCGCCGACCGGTTGCGGGCCGAACTCGGCGAGTCGGGCAGCGAGTTGGAGGTTCTCCGGGACGTCGACCTGATGGATCAGATGCTCGCGCTGGGGGTGCCCGTCGCGCCGTTCCCGGAGGACCAGTGGCTGCCGCTGGCGCAGTGGGCGGACGCCGGGGCTCCGCGCAACCTGCTGGCGCTCGCGGCCGACGACCGGTACCGGGCGGCGTTCCGGCGCAGCGCCGACGGGTTCTGCGACAGCGCGGACGACCGGCGCACGGTCGAGGCCCTCGTCCGCGCCCCCGGCGGGCGGCTGCTGCTCGCGGACTGGCTGCGCGAGGTCGTCCGGCGCCTCGCGGCCCCCGGACTGCCCGCGCTCCCCCAGGCGCTGGCCCCGCTGACGTGGCTGCCCGCCGAGGCCTTGGCGCTCGCCCCGGACGAGATCCGTACGGTGACCGGCGCCGGCCTCGCCCCGCTCCTGGCCCGCACCCTGCGGACCGGCCTCCTCGACGAACTGGGCTGGCCCGCCTGGGACGAGGCGGTCGGCACCCTCGGGGACGCCGACACCCTGCGGTTCTTCGACGCCTGGCCGCACCTGATCGTCGCCGGTCCCACCGAGGCCCGCGTGATCGGCGCCGAGGGCACCGCACTCGTCCACACACTGCGCCTCCCGGCCGAGGCCGGGTTCCACGGCCCGCCCGGCTTCCACTTCGTGGACGGTGAACTGCTGGTCCACTGGGCGACGCACGATTACTGCACCGCCGGGTACTGGCACCACTCCCCCGACCAGATCATGACCCTGGAGGGCGGATACGGCACCCCGGCCGAACTCGACCTCTACCGCGAGGAGATCGGCGCGGCCACCCTGCCCCTGCCCGACGGCGCGCGGGCCACAGGACTCGGCACCCTCCGGCGCGGCGGCACCACCCTCCCCCCGAACGGGTTCCTGCTCGGCGACGGCACGTCGTACTGGACGTGGGGCGGCACCACGTGGCTCGCGTACGACCCGGTCGCCAAGGTGATCGGCGCGGAGAGCGTGCCCGCGTTCCTGAACATCCCCGACCTCGAGTACGGCACACTCCTGCCACTCCCCTCCGGCCCACCCGGCCCCGCCGTGGTGCCGGTGGACGGGCTGATCGGCTGGCGTGTCGTCCGGCTCCCCGACGGTTCGCGGCGCGGCGAGGACCTCGCCGGGCGCAGCGTCACCGTCCCGGCCGAGGCGGGGTTGCCGTGCGCGGCGGTGCGCTTCCCGGGGGCCGCGCATCCCGTCGCCGCGAGCCGCGAGATCGGCTGGGCCCTGCACCTCGTGGACGACGACGGCACCGTCCTGGCCACCGCGCGGGTGGACGGCACACCCGGGACATTCGCTCGCGGCACGCGGTTCCTTCCGCCACCGTCGTACTGGCACTGCCTGCGCCCCCGGGACCCGGCGGGCTCCCTGGCGTTGCGACGGGTCACCGAGGAAACGGCTCGCAGCTTGCTGCGGGCAGCCGATCCGGCGGACGCTGTGCGCCAGTTGCTGCCCGAGGTCACCGACGCGGCGGTGGCGGCAGGGGTCGCCGGGGTGGTGGAGTTCGCAGCCGAGCAACAGGCGGTGCTGGACGCGGTGGAGGCTCGGTCGCAGTGGGCCGAGCAGGTCCAGTCAGGCGTCCCCGTCCACCGTCATCCAGCACCTTCTACAGAAACCCCGGGCACACGTTGAACGCGACATACTCCCCCGTCCCCGAGCTCAACCTCCTCAAGGACTTCCAGGACGAGGTCGGCTACGAGAACTTCGCCGACGGGTTCGGCCTGACGGAGTACGGCGACGTCTCCGGACTGGTCGCGGGCTGGTCCGACGACCCGGAGTTCATCGGCGGGCTGATCCCGTTCGCGCAGGCGACCGGCGGCGGCTCCTTCTACGCGCTGTGGCGCCTGGACGACCGTACCGACCTGGCGACGTTGCCCGTGGTGGTCTTCGGGGACGAGGGCGGGCAGCACGTCGTGGCCCGTGACCTGCGGGAGTTGTTCCGGCTGCTCGGCTTCGACACGGAGATCTCCGTGGACTGGGACAGTGCCTACTTCTACCGGGCCGAGGAGGACCCGCACTCGGCGTACCACGACGCGTACGCGGCCTGGCTGGAGCGGCACTTCGGGCTCGCGGTGGCCGAGGATCCGGACGCGGTGCTGGCGGCGGCGCGGGAGGAGTTGGGGCAGCGGTTCGCGGACTGGGCGGAGCCGTACCTGCCGTGAAGCCGGACGGGAGGAGGCTGGGGCACGGGGTTGCCATTGCTCGCGGGACCGGTTCCGGCACGGGTCGGCGGGGCCTCGTCCAGGGCCGGGACCTGCCGCTGGTCCGTGACGGCGGCGGGTGAGGCCGGTGCCGCGTCCGCGATCCGGGCAGGGGTTTTTGCTTCTGTATGGTTGCCCGAAAAGGTGTCCGGTGGCCGACATGAGGGGCCGCCCGGCATCCGCCCGGACGCGGAAGGGAACAGCGCCCATGACCACAGTGCCCGTACCGGCACCGGGCGAGCCCCCTGTCGCGCGGGAGGCCGAACTCGCCCGGTTCGCGGGGATCGTGGACGCGTTGGCGAACGGCAGGGGCACGGTCGTCGAGATCACTGGCGAGCCCGGCATCGGCAAGACGCGCCTCGCGCTGGCCCTCATGCGCATGGCCGCCCGGCGCGGGCTCCCGGCCGTCCGCGTCCAGGTCGTCCGGGGTGAGGCGGTTCCCGTCGGCAGGCGCAGCGGTCTCCTCGTGCTGGACGACGTCCACTGGTGCGACCCCGCCTCGACGGCGGTCCTCGTACGGCAGGTCAGGGCCGGGACGCTCGGCCCGTTCGTCCTGGCCCTCGTCCACCGCCCCCGGCAGACGGCGCCCGAGCTGCTCCAGGCGCTGGACGACGGGGTGCGCGCCGGAACGGTGAAGCGGGTCGAACCCGGCCCGCTGGGCGCCGAGGCGGTGGCCGCGCTGCTCAACGCGTGGCAGGTGGACGCCGGGCTCGCGCGGGAGCTGGGCGCCGAGGCCGGGGGGAATCCGCGGCATCTGCGGCTGCTGGTCGCGCAGGGCCGGCGTCCGGGGCGGCCGGGGGACGCCGACGGTCTCCTGCGGGAGGCCAAGCCACTGTTCGCCGAGCTGGACGGGGTGACGGGGGACGCGGCGACCGCGCTGTCGGCGGCGGCCGTCCTGGGCTCGCCGTTCCGACCCCAGGACGTCGCCCGGGTCTGCGGTCTTGGCCTCGACGCGACGCTCGACGCGCTCGGCGAGCTGGAGCGGGCCGACCTGATACGCGCGCACGGCGGGAGCCTGCGCTTCCGGCACCCCGTGCTCGGTGACGTCGTGCACGCGCGGGCGGGGCTGCCGTTCCGGCTCCGGGCGCACCGGCGTGCGCTGGACATCGCCGGGAACGCCGTCGAGCGGGCGCGGCATGCGGAACATCTGCTGGGGACGGACCCGGCCGTCGCCGTGCGCGCCCTGTCCGAGGGGGCCGCCGAGGTGGCCGTACGGGAGCCGGGCACTGCGGCGCGGTGGCTGCGGTCGGCGTTGGAGGCGATGCCACCGACTACGGCCAGCGGGGGCAACTCGTCGACTGCGCAAGACACTTCGACCGAAGTACCGGATCACCCCTCCCGGACCGCCCTCGAACTCGCCTGCTGCCGAGCCCTCATCGCCTCCGAGCAACCCGAGGAAGCCCGCACCCGCGCCCACGCCCTCCTCGCG
>NZ_LIRL01001125.1 GCF_001419795.1 Streptomyces niveiscabiei | reverse complement strand
GGCCGGCTCCCCTCGTACCCGTCCCTCCCTCTCGCCCCTCCGCGCCCGCCTGCGGGACCTGCGGAGACGGCACGCGGTGCCAGGAAGGGGGCCGTCGGGCGGCATCATGTGACAGGTATCACCGCCTGGGTGTGACCCGCGATTTAGAGGGGGTCGCATGGCAGGGATAACCTGCGAGACGGACATGCCGCGCGCTCGGACACCGTGTGCGCCCTGCTTGTGACACATGCGGTCGTCACGTTGCCCTTCGCGGCACGCCCACGCATCCAACGAACCGCGAGATCACTGATAGGGACGGAAGCGCGTGGACCTGTTCGAGTACCAGGCGAGGGACCTCTTCGCCAAGCACGATGTACCGGTGCTGGCCGGTGAAGTCATCGACACGCCTGAGGCGGCCCGCGCAGCCACCGAGCGGCTCGGTGGCAAGTCCGTCGTCAAGGCCCAGGTGAAGGTCGGTGGCCGCGGCAAGGCCGGCGGCGTGAAGCTGGCGGCCACGGCCGACGAGGCGGTCGAGCACGCGACCAACATCCTCGGCATGGACATCAAGGGCCACACGGTCCACAAGGTGATGATCGCCGAGACCGCGCCGGAGATCGTGGAGGAGTACTACGTCTCCTTCCTCCTGGACCGCGCGAACCGCACCTTCCTCTCCATCGCGTCCGTCGAGGGCGGCATGGAGATCGAGGAGGTCGCCGAGACGCGTCCCGAGGCCGTCGCCAAGACGCCGATCGACGCCATCGAGGGCGTGACCCCCGAGAAGGCCCGCGAGATCGTCGAGGCCGCGAAGTTCCCGGCCGAGGTCGCGGACAAGGTCGCCGACGTCCTCGTCACGCTGTGGGACACCTTCATCAAGGAGGACGCCCTCCTCGTCGAGGTGAACCCGCTGGCGAAGGTCGCCTCCGGTGACGTCATCGCGCTGGACGGCAAGGTCTCCCTGGACGACAACGCCGAGTTCCGCCACCCCGACTTCGAGGAGCTCCACGACAAGGCCGCGGCGAACCCGCTCGAGGCCGCGGCGAAGGAGAAGGGCCTCAACTACGTCAAGCTGGAGGGCGAGGTCGGCATCATCGGCAACGGCGCGGGTCTCGTCATGAGCACCCTCGACGTCGTCGCCTACGCCGGCGAGAACCATGGCGGCGTCAAGCCCGCCAACTTCCTGGACATCGGCGGCGGCGCCTCCGCCCAGGTCATGGCCAACGGCCTGGAGATCATCCTGGGCGACCCGGACGTCAAGTCCGTGTTCGTGAACGTCTTCGGTGGCATCACCGCCTGTGACGAGGTCGCCAACGGCATCGTCCAGGCCCTGAAGCTCCTCGAGGACCGCGGCGAGAACGTCTCCAAGCCGCTCGTCGTCCGCCTCGACGGCAACAACGCCGAGCTGGGCCGCAAGATCCTCACCGACGCCGCCCACCCGCTGGTGCAGCGCGTCGACACCATGGACGGCGCGGCCGACAAGGCCGCCGAGCTGGCCGCCGCCAAGTAAGCACTCAGGACGAGGACACCGACACACCATGGCTATCTGGCTCAACAAGGACAGCAAGGTCATCGTCCAGGGCATGACCGGCGCCACCGGGCAGAAGCACACCAAGCTGATGCTGGCGGACGGCACCAACGTCGTGGGCGGCGTGAACCCGCGCAAGGCCGGTACGACCGTCGACTTCGACGGCACCGAGGTACCCGTGTTCGGCACGGTCGCCGAGGCGATCGAGAAGACGGGCGCCAACGTCACCGTCATCTTCGTGCCGGAGAAGTTCACGAAGGACGCCGTCGTCGAGGCCATCGACGCCGAGATCGAGCTGGCCGTCGTGATCACCGAGGGCATCGCCGTGCACGACTCCGCGTCGTTCTGGGCGTACGCCGGCAAGAAGGGCAACAAGACCCGGATCATCGGCCCGAACTGCCCCGGCATCATCACGCCCGGTCAGTCGAACGTCGGCATCATCCCCGGCGACATCACCAAGCCGGGCCGCATCGGGCTGGTCTCGAAGTCCGGCACGCTGACGTACCAGATGATGTACGAGCTGCGTGACATCGGCTTCTCGACCGCCGTCGGCATCGGTGGCGACCCGATCATCGGCACCACGCACATCGACGCGCTCGCCGCGTTCCAGGCCGACCCCGACACCGACCTCATCGTCATGATCGGTGAGATCGGTGGCGACGCCGAGGAGCGGGCCGCCGCGTACATCAAGGAGAACGTGACGAAGCCGGTCGTCGGCTACGTCGCGGGCTTCACCGCGCCCGAGGGCAAGACCATGGGCCACGCCGGCGCCATCGTCTCCGGTTCGTCCGGCACCGCCCAGGCGAAGAAGGAGGCCCTTGAGGCCGCGGGCGTCAAGGTCGGCAAGACGCCGACCGAGACGGCCAAGCTGGCCCGGGAGATCCTGGCCGGCTGACGCCGACCGGTCCCTTCCGATGGGCCCGCTCCCCGCACGGGGGCGGGCCCATCGGCGTACCCGGCACCGGCGCGTCATCTGACGTCCGGTACGAGCCTCTCAGGGCCGTGGCTCGTCTCCTTGCGCAGCTTCGCCCGCAGCGACAGCTCCGCGTCCGACAGCGCGCCCGGCGCCTGCCTCGGCGGGACCCCGCTGACCGTCGCCCCCGGCGGGACCGGCGGCTCGTAGTGCGTGGGCGCCGTGTTCAGGGTCAGGGCCGTCGCGCCGATGATCGCCACCGTGAACGCGATGGCCGCGCGCGTCCAGAAACTCGCCCGGCGCTCCCCCGCCAGCCGTACCGCCCTCGGCCTCGGCGCCCGCAGGCGCTCCGCCGAGGCGGCCTCCGCCAGGCGCCGGTGGAGGGTGGCCGGGTCGGCGAGCTCGGGCAGGCGGGTGGCGAGCGCCTCGCGCGCGTACAGGACGCGGCCCGCCGCCGCCGGGGTGCTCGCCTCCGTCTCCGCCGCCGTCTCCGGC
>NZ_LIRL01001124.1 GCF_001419795.1 Streptomyces niveiscabiei | reverse complement strand
GCCGGAGCGCGCGTGCGCGCGAAACCGGGGTTCCCGCGCACGCGCGCTCCGGCGTACCCGTCGTGTTCCGGGAAGGCCGCGGCCTGTCGTCCGTACGACAGTGTCGCGGCCGTTTCCCGCGTCGTCCCCGGCGCGGGCTCAGCGGGCCGCCGCGCGCCTCAGGACGTCCGAGACGGCGCCGCCGGTCCTCGGGAGCGGGGGCGGGGCCTCGGAGAGGCCGAAGGGCTCCGGCAGGGACTCCGAGTTGGGGCGCCGGCCGCCCCGGCCCTCGCCCAGAACCTGCCAGCCGTCACGCGTGAGCGTGATGTACGCCCCGCAGCGCAGCCCGTGCAGTGTGCACGCGTCGCGCAGGCCCCACATCCACGCGCCGTCCTCCTCGGTCCAGCGCGCGTCGCCCTCGCGGCAGTACAGCAGCACCGCCGTCCGCACCGGGGTCCGCCGCCGCAGGTCGTGCGGGATGACCCGGCGCAACTGGGCGAGCAGCGCGTTGCGGAACATCCAGCCGTCGGCCGCCGCCGGGCGACGCACGAACGAGGCGCTGGCGCACAGCCGTTCGTCCGGGTCGAGCACGGCCACGATCGCGGTCGACGGTCTCGGCCTGTGCCGCGCGTGCAGTCCGCTCACGACCTCGCGCGGGTTGCGCAGCAGCGGGATACCCGCCGCGGCCCATTCCGCGGGTTCGAGCAAGCGGTTGGCGGAAGCGGCGGACGCGGACGTCGAGAGCGATGCCGCCGAGGACGGCGCGAATCCGAAGGTCACGATCCTCCCTTCGGCTACGGCCCACACAGCGGGCGGGGCGAATTCGGGGGGCACGCACCACAAACAGAGCTCTGCCTGACCTCAGGCGAACCGTTGCGGGGAGCGGACCTCAATTCTTGCGGTCGAACTGGAATGCGGCAACGAGCAATTGGGATCACCGACTGTTATGTGCCGTTACATGGCTTATATCACTACCTCGGGATTCCCGCGTGACGACGGGGTCAGGACGGGCGACGAGCCGGTGTCCGCCTCCCTGGTCTGCCTCCCCGGGTCCGCGCTCAACCCTGGAGCGCCAGAACCAGCGGCATCACCCCCCGCGCGCCCGCGCGGCGCAGCATCCGCGCCGCGACCGCCAGCGTCCAGCCGGTCTCGCTGAAGTCGTCCACCAGGAGCACCGGCCCCTGCGCCCCGGCGAGCGCGGCGGCCAGCGCGGGCGGCACGGACAGCGCCCCGTCGAGCGCCTTCAGCCGCTGCGCGCTGTTGCTGCGGGCGACCCGGGAGGAGCCCTCGGCGTACTCCAGACCGCCCAGCAGCGGCAGCCGGCCGACCTCCGCGATGCGCGCGCCCAGCGAACCGATCAGTGCCGCGCGCGTGCGCGAAGGGACGGTCACCACGCCGACCGGGCGCGCGGGCGCGTCCGCCGCCCCGGAGGCCCAGCCGCCGGGCCCCTTCGCCCAGTCGGCCAGCACCCCCACCACGGCCCTCGCCACGTCGTCCGGCACCGGCCCGTCCGGCGCCTGCGGGGCGAGCAGGGGCCGCAGCCGGTTGCCCCAGCCGATGTCCGACAGCCGCCCGAGCGCCCGCCCCGGCGCCGCCAGCTCACCGGCCGGGATACGGCCCTTGAGGTCCATGCCGACCGCGGCGAGCCCCGTCGGCCACATCCGGCGCGGCTCCACCTCGACGCCCGCCCGCCCGAGGTCCACGCGCGCGGCGTCCAGCGCGGCCGTCGACGCGTCGGCCGTGAACCGCGCGCCCGCGCAGTTGTCGCACCGCCCGCAGGGCCGGGCCGTCTCGTCGTCCAACTGCCGCTGGAGGAACTCCATCCGGCAGCCCGTCGCCGCGCCGTACTCCCGCATCGCCCGCTGCTCGGCCTCGCGCTGGCGCGCCACCCACGCGTACCGGTCCGCGTCGTACGACCACGGCTGCCCCGTCGCGGTCCAGCCGCCCTTCACGCGCCGGACCGCCCCGTCCACGTCCAGGACCTTGAGCATGCTCTCCAGACGCGAACGCCGCAGCTCCACCAGCGGCTCCAGCGCGGGCAGCGACACCGGCCCCTCCGCGCGCGCGAGGACGTCGAGGGTGCGGCGCACCAGCTCCTCCGCCGGGAACGCGAGGGAGGCGAAGTACTCCCAGATCGCCTCGTCCTCCCGGCCCGGCAGCAGCAGCACCTCCGCGTGGTCGACGCCACGCCCCGCGCGGCCCACCTGCTGGTAGTAGGCGATCGGCGAGGACGGCGAGCCCAGGTGGACCACGAACCCCAGGTCCGGCTTGTCGAACCCCATTCCCAGGGCGGACGTCGCGATCAGCGCCTTGACCTTGTTGCCGAGCAGATCCTCCTCGGCCTGCTGCCGCTCCGCGTTCTCGGTACGGCCCGTGTACGACGCGACCGCGTGCCCGCGCTGCCTGAGGAACGCGGTGACCTCCTCGGCGGCGGCCACCGTCAGCGTGTAGACGATGCCCGAGCCCGGCAGGTCGTCGAGGTGGTCGGCCAGCCAGGCCAGCCGGTGCGCGGCGTCCGGCAGCCGCAGCACGTTCAGGCTCAGGCTCTCCCGGTTCAGCGGCCCCCTCAGCACCAGCGCGTCCGACGCGCCGCCCGTGCCGAGCTGCTCGGCCACGTCGGCCGTCACGCGCGCGTTGGCCGTCGCCGTCGTCGCCAGCACCGGTACGCCCGCGGGGAGGTCGGCCAGCACCGTGCGCAGGCGGCGGTAGTCCGGGCGGAAGTCGTGGCCCCAGTCGGAGATGCAGTGCGCCTCGTCCACCACCAGCAGGCCCGTCGCCGCGGCCAGCGAGGGCAGGACGCGGTCGCGGAAGTCCGGGTGGTTGAGGCGCTCGGGGCTGATCAGCAGGACGTCCACGACCCCCTCGGCGATCTCGGCCTGGACCGACTCCCACTCCTCCGTGTTCGCCGAGTTGATCGTCCGCGCGCGCACCCCGGCGCGGGCCGCCGCGTCGACCTGGTTGCGCATCAGCGCGAGCAGCGGCGACACGATCACCGTCGGGCCCGCGCCCCTGGACCGCAGCAGGGCCGTCGCCACGAAGTACACCGCCGACTTGCCCCACCCGGTGCGCTGCACCACTAGCGCGCGCCGGCCCTCGGCGACCAGGGCCTCGACCGCCCGCCACTGGTCCTCCCTCAGCCGGGCCTCGCCGGTGGGGTCACCGACGAGCCGGGCGAGGACGGTGTCGGCTTCGGTACGGAGATCCGCGGTGCTGGTGTGCTGCATGCGTCCATACAACAGGACGGGACTGACAATGCGGGCGGCGAGCGGCGGGAGGGACGGCCCGGGAGCTTGCCGGGCGGGCTGTCCGGGAGCCGCCGGGCGTGCTTCGCGGCGGCCGGCGTCGGAGTTCTCGGCGAGCGGGAGTTGAGGAGTCCCGGGGTTGGAAATGTCGTGTCCCTGCCCGGAGTTATCCACAGGCCGAGCGGGAAGTCGCGATTCGCGAGATCGTCACGGCATGACGAATCACAGCGAAACGCCTGAACCCATCGACAACGGCACATACAACAGCCTGGAGCCGTTCGGCTTCGAGAGCCACGGGTACACCCTCAAGACCCCGGGCGAACTCGCGGACGCCGTGCCCTACCTGCTCGGCTTCCGCCCGGAGGACAGCATGGTCCTGGTCTCCCTGTGCGAACAGGACGGCCGGAGCCGCTTCGGCGTCCGGGGCGGGCTCGGCATCCCCAAGAACCCCGCCGTCTGGAAGGAGGCGGCCGGCCTCTTCGCCGAAGGACTCGTGAAGGGCGCGGAACGCCGGGGGATGCGGCCCCAGCAGATGGTCGCCTACGTCTGCCAGGAGCCGGAGCCCGGCGAGACACCCCGCGAGGTCATGGAGCGGCTGAAGCCCCTCGCCCAGCACCTGCGCACCCAGTGCGGGCTCCTCGACATCCCCGTCATCGAGGCCCTCTGCGTCTCCGGCGGACGCTTCTGGTCATACTGCTGCCGGGGCGACGGCTGCTGCCCGGAGGACGGCATCCCGATGGCCCTGCCCGGGACGTCCGTCCTCGCCGCCGCCGCGACCTACGCGGGTCTCCAGGTCCGCGGCACCCTGCGGGACTTCCGGGCCAGGCTGCTCCCCTGGGAGACCGGCGGCGTCCGGGAGCAGGAAGAGGCACTGGACGAGATCGCCGAGGAGATCGTCCCCCGCATGCTCGACGGTGAGGACACCGAGGTCGCCGAGGAGACGATCGCCCTGGCCGAACGCCTCGTACGGCGCCTCGCCGACGCCCCCGTGGTCGCCGGCCCCCTCCTGTCCGACCGCCACGACGACACGCTGATCGGGAACGAGGAGGCGGCCCGGCTGATCCTCGGCCTCCAGGACCGCACGACCCGCGACCGCGCCGCCGAGTGGATGGAAGGCGACGTGGCACTCCCCGCGCTGCGCCTGTGGCGCGCCCTGTCCCGTCGCTGCGTCCGCTCCTGGAGCGACTACGCCGCCGCGCCCCTCGCCCTGGCCGGCTGGGTCGCCTGGTCCCTCGGGGACGGCCTCGAAGCGCGGGAGGCCCTCGCGATGGCCCTCTGCGCCGACCCCGACTACCTGTTCGCGGCGCTTCTGCACCAGGCGTGCAACGAGGGGGTCGATCCGGAGTCGGTGCGGCGGTGCCTGCGGTCGGAGAGGGGACGGCGGTCCGAGGGGGAGACGGAGAGCGAGGGGACGGTGTACGAGGGGCAGCGGTCCGAGGAGGCGGTCGAGAGCGGGGGCCCGGAGTCCGGGGGAGCCGCGCGGAGCCAGGAGCAGCAGCCCGAGGAAACCGCGCCGACCGAGCCCGTACCGGCCCCTCGCCGCAGGGCCCGCACCAGGAGCGGCGTGCCCGTCCAGCCGGGAGCGGATGGCCGGCGACCCCCTCGTACGCGGTCGTCGGCGAGGGCCAAGGACGGGACGCGCCCGCGTACACCGGCCAAGCGGGTCGTCCGGCAGCGGAGTGCTCCCGAGGAGGAGGTGCTGTCCGGCGGGGACGAGGCGGCTGGGGCGGAGTGAC
>NZ_LIRL01001123.1 GCF_001419795.1 Streptomyces niveiscabiei | reverse complement strand
TTGGAAAGCGTGTTGGGGGCAACCCCTCACGAGTTCGAATCTCGTATCCTCCGCACCTGGTCAGAGGGCTGGCCCGCTTCTAGCGGGTCGGCCCTCTGTCATTCGTCCGTCTCAGTTTCCGTCTCAGTCGGGGTTCTGGGACCCGTCCGACGCCGGTTCCGCGCCGCCGTCGCCCGCTCCGGCCGGGGTCCCCCAGAGGTGGTTGCCGATCTGCTGCGCCACGTCCCGCAGCATCGACACCGGCACGTGCTGATACCGGGCGCGCATCCGTGCCGCCCCGCCCGGCTCCCACCCCATGATGGCGTCGACCACCACATCGGAAACCCCTAGCAGGAGAAGGACGGTCGCGGCGGTGTGCCGGGCGTCGTGCAGCCGTCCGTCCCGCACGCCGGCGTCCGTGAGGAGCTGCTTCCAGCGGTGGTAGTCCGTGTTCGGAATCAGCGGCTCACCGGTCGGTGACGTGAACACGTACCCCTTGTCCTGCCAGTCCGTACCGGCTTGCCGCCGCTCGCGGTCCTGTTCCTCCTTGTGCTTGCGCAGAAGCTTGATGAGCGGGTCCGGGAGTCCGATGGTCCGGCGACCGGCACGGGACTTGGTGCTCTTGAACTCGCGCCGGATCTGCTTGCGCTTCGGGCAGTAGCCCGGCTTTCGGCCGCACGACGTCGCTCCGCAACCGTGCTCGTACTTCGGCCTCAGCCGGTTCTTTCGCGTGCGGAGGTATCCGGCGTCGAGGTAGACGTCTTCCCACTTGAGGCCCAGCGCCTCCCCCTGCCTGAGTCCGAGTGCGAGCGCAAGCACCCACCGGACGCTGTTCCGCAGCTTCGATGCCTCGAACAGGAGACTCTGAATCTCTTCGACGGTGTACGGCTCGATGTCCTCTTCTTCGAGCCGGGGGGCCTTGGCGATCTCGGCAACGTTGGTGGTGATGTGGCCGCGCCGTACCGCCTCGCCCAGCGCTACGCGGATCGTGCGGTGGACGTGGTGCGCCGTACCGGCCGCGCTGCCGTTCTTCTGCATCTTCACGTAGAACCGCTCAAGGTGTTCGGGTTCGAGCCGATCCAGCCGGTGAGCACCAAGTCCGGGAACCAGGTGCACCCTCACGTCCACCTCGTAGCCGTCGTACGTGTTCTCACTGACGTACGGCTTGGCGATCTCTTCCACCCAGTGTTCAAGCCACGTCTTGACCGTCTGCGCCTTGCCGGGCTTGCGGACCTTGCCCTTGTCGCGCTCACGCTCCAACTCCCCTACAGCGTAGGCGACTTCGTCTCGGGTCTTGCGTTCGACGTGGCGGCGGTCCGGCTTGCCGTCGTCGCGGATGCCGACGGTGACGCGGCCGTGCCATTTGCCATCACTGCCGAGGTAGATCGAGCTTCGGCCGTTGGGTTGCCGGGTGCGCTTCTTGCTTTCCGCCATGGGCGGACTCCTTCGAGTTGGCGGGAGGTGGAAGCGGTCGGAGCGCCGCCCACGGGCGGCGCTCCGACGCGGAGGTACGTCAAGCCGCCTGAGGTTCAGTGCGGGGGCCCTTGCGGCGGCGGGCCACGTATTCGGCGGGGGCGTCGGCGGGGACCCTGCGGAGGTGGCCGACGGTGATGGACTCCAGCTCTCCGGTACGGATGAGTCGGAAGCAGAGGGTGCGGCCGATGCGGAGTCGGCGAGCGGCTTCTTCGACGGTCAGGAGAACGAGGGTGGGGTCGACGGCTTCGGCGAGGCGGGCCGTGTCCATGGGGCGCTCCTTGGTCTCACAGGTGGGGATCAGGGCGCGGGGGCACTTCGGCCCCCTTCTCTGAGGGGCGCTACTTCCGCTACCGGTGCTACCGCGCAGGTCAGGGGCCTGTTGGAGGTAGCGGGAGGGGGTAGCGGTAGCGGATGGGTAGCGGGGCGGTAGCGGCCCCGAGTCCGGGTGGCCGCTACCGCGTTGTCGCTGGTCAGGTCGTGGTTTCGGTGCCGGGTAGCGGCGGTAGCGGACTTTCCCGGGGAGGGGGGCAGTAGCGCTGCCACGCGTCCCAGAGGTCGGTGGCGTAGTAGCCCTTGAGGACGCTCCCGGCGGTCTTGATGTTGCGGGAAGCGATGGGCTCGTTGTCGCCGGTCATGTACTCCGCGAGCATCTTCGACAGGCGTCGGCTGTCGAGCGGCTTTCCTTGCAGGTCGGCCCACGGCGCGTCATCAAGGGAGTTGAGGCGGTCCAGGATGGCGACGGTGGGCAAGCGGTCGATGCCGGTCAGGACGTGGTCGCGCAGGTCAGTCAGGAGACGGACCCCGAGACTGCCCTTGTCGTTGGCCTTGGACGCGGTCACGAGCGTCACGCACGCGGCGCGGGCGCGCTCGGGCCAGTCCCCGCCGGCCGCGTCGGCGATGGCGAGGAGGGATTCCCATACGTCCGCCGGGCGGTCGGTGACCCCGTCGGGCATCTCGGGCCACGCTCCCATGACGAACCCGCGTGCGTGTTCGGCCCACTGGGCGAGGCGGTCACGCAGCTTGTGTCCCTCGGCTTCGTGGATGCGGGCGCGGAAGGATTCGACGTTCTCGTTGCGGGCCCGCCGCCGCATCCGGATGATGACGGAGCGGGTCATGATGGTGTCGGGGAGGTTGCCGAGTCCGGCGACGGCGACGGCGCAGTACGAGGGGAACGCCTGCACGGTCTGGTTGCCGCCGTCTCCGATGCACCGGTAGGTGACGCCAGTCCGGCGGTGGCCTGCGTTGAGGAACCCGCGCAGCTCTTCGTTGTCGCCGGCCTTGGGGCCGAAGACGGTGTCGATCTCGTCGAAGAGGATCGTGGGCCGTCCGTTGGGGTTGGCGACGGAGCGGAACAGGGCGGCGGCGGACGCGTTGACGGCCGTCATCGGCGCGGGGACCAGGGTTTCCACGACTTCCAGCGCGCGGGACTTGCCCGACCCCGGTTCCGGGGAGAGGAACGCAAGGCGCGGGGTGGAGTCGAAGCAGTCGAGGAGGTGCGCGTGCGCGTCCCACAGGGTGACGGCAATGTAGGCGGCTTCGGTGGGGAAGACGTTGAAGCGGCGGTGGAACGCCTCCACCTCGTCCAGCAGCGTGGCCCCGTCGACGGACGGGGTCGGGATGGTGGTGGGGTCGCTCATGCTGCGGCCCTGCCTTCCTGGGGGTTGCGGAGGGGGCAGACCTCGCGGTGGGCGGCATGGTCGGCGATCAGGGCGTGAACCTTGCCGTGGCCGACGGCGCTGCGGTCGCGTCCGCACTCGCACGTGGAGGTGGCGGTGGGGAACGCGCCGCGCGAGGTGGTGATGGTCAGCCACGCGACGGGGTAACGGCCGTCCGGCTCGTACGGGTCAGGGCGAAGAGCTGAAGAGACGCCCTTGCGGGCGGCGCCTTTCGGCCCGCCCACGGCCGGCGGGGGCACGGCCGGTTCGGCGG
>NZ_LIRL01001122.1 GCF_001419795.1 Streptomyces niveiscabiei | reverse complement strand
GTACGGCTGTCGCGGCGGGTGAGTTGGCTGGCGCTGGGGGCGACGGTCGCCGGACGGATGTTGTGCAAACGGTTGCTGAAAAAGGGGGCCAGCGTATGAGCGGCGGGCTACTGGTCGCCGGGACCACCTCCGACGCCGGTAAGAGTGTCGTCACCGCCGGGATCTGCCGGTGGCTCGTGCGGCAGGGCGTGAAGGTCGCGCCGTTCAAGGCGCAGAACATGTCCCTCAACTCGTTCGTGACCCGCGAGGGTGCCGAGATCGGGCGGGCGCAGGCGATGCAGGCGCAGGCGTGCCGGATCGAGCCGACCGCGCTGATGAACCCGGTGCTGCTGAAGCCCGGCGGGGAGCGGAGCAGTCAGGTCGTGCTGATGGGGAAGCCCGTCGGCGAGATGGACGCGCGCCGGTATCACGGGGGCCGCCAGGAGCAGTTGCTCGGGACGGTGCTCGACTGCCTCGCCGAACTCCGGTCCACGCACGACGCGGTGATCTGCGAGGGCGCCGGTTCGCCCGCCGAGATCAACCTGCGGCGCACCGACATCGTCAACATGGGGATCGCACGCAACGCGGCGTTGCCGGTGCTGGTGGTCGGGGACATCGACCGGGGCGGCGTCTTCGCCTCGTTCTTCGGGACGGTCGCCCTGCTCTCGCCGGAGGACCAGGCCCTGGTCGCCGGGTTCCTGGTGAACAAGTTCCGCGGCGATGTGTCGCTGCTGGAGCCGGGGTTGGAGATGCTGCGCGGGCTGACCGGCCGGTCGGCGTACGGGGTGCTGCCGTTCCGGCCGGGCCTCGGGATCGACGAGGAGGACGGCATGGCGGTGTCCCTGCGGGGCGCCGTACGGGAGTCCTCGCTCGCGCCGCCGGTCGGGGACGAGATCCTCCGGGTCGCCGTCTGCGCCGTGCCGTTGATGTCGAACTTCACGGACGTGGACGCGCTGGCCGCCGAACCCGGCGTGGTGGTGCGGTTCGTGGACCGGCCGGAGGAGCTCGCGGACGCGGACCTGGTCGTCGTACCCGGAACCCGGGGGACGGTGAAGGCACTTGAGTGGCTTCGCGAGCGGGGGCTCGCAACGGCCTTGCTCCGACGGGCCGTTGACGGGCGACCGATCCTCGGGATCTGCGGCGGCTTCCAGTTGCTCGGGGAGCGCATCGAGGACGACGTCGAGTCGCGCGCCGGCGTCGTCGACGGGCTCGGACTGCTGCCCGTGCGGGTGCGGTTCGCCCGCGAGAAGACTCTGACCCGGCCGGTGGGCGAGGCCCTCGGGGAGCGGGTCGAGGGGTACGAGATCCATCACGGGGTCGCTTCCGTTCTTGGCGGGGACCCCTTCTTGGACGGCTGCCGAGTTGGCGCCGTCTGGGGTACGCACTGGCACGGTTCGCTGGAGTCGGACGGGTTCCGGCGGGCGTTCCTGCGCGAGGTGGCCGCCGCCGCGGGCCGCCGCTTCGTGCCCGCCGACGACACCTCGTTCGCCGCGCTGCGCGAGCAACAGCTCGATCTGCTCGGCGACTTGATCGAACAGCACGCGGACACAGACGCGCTCTGGCGGCTCATCGAGTCGGGAGCGCCGCAAGGACTGCCCTTCATCCCCCCGGGAGCGCCCGCATGAGCACAGTTTTGCTGTTGTCGACCGCCGACACGGACCTGCTGGCGGCGCGCGCCTCCGGCGCCCCGTACCGGATCGGGAACCCGACCCGGGTGGACGTCGCCGGGGAGCTTCCGGCGCTGATCGAGGGCGCCGACATCGCTGTCGTCCGGCTCCTGGGCGGCAAGCGGGCCTGGGAGGACGGGCTCGCGGCGCTCAGGTCGGCGGGGATTCCCACCGTGTTGCTGGGCGGCGAGGCCGTGCCGGACGCGGAGCTGATGGCGGAGTCGTCGGTGCCGGCCGGGGTCGTGGCGGAGGCGCTGCGCTACCTCGTCGAGGGCGGGTCGGCGAACCTCGTCGAGCTGGCCCGATTCCTCTCCGACACCGTCCTGTTGACCGGTGAGGGGTTCGAAGAGCCCCAGAAGATGCCGGAGTTCGGGATTCACGGGGAGCGTACTTCGGTCGAGGGCCGCCCCACCGTCGGTGTCCTCTTCTACCGGGCCCACGAGTTGAGCGGCAACACCGCCTTCGTCGACACCCTGTGCGACGCGATCGAGGCGCGCGGCGCCAACGCGCTTCCCGTGTACTGCGGTTCGCTGCGCGGCGCGGACGCCGGTCTTTACGAACTCCTGGGCGGGGCCGACGCGTTGGTGGCGACGGTCCTCGCGGCCGGCGGCACGCACGCCTCGGAGGCGTCGGCGGGCGGCGACGAGGAGGCGTGGGACATCGGCGCGCTCGCGGATCTCAACATCCCTGTGCTGCAAGGGCTTTGCCTCACGTCGTCGCGCGCGGCGTGGGACGAGTCGGACGCGGCCCTCTCCCCCATGGACGCGGCGATGCAGGTCGCGATCCCCGAGTTCGACGGGCGGATCATCACCGTCCCGTTCTCCTTCAAGGAGCAGGGCCCGGACGACGTCCCGGTGTACGTCGCCGACCCCGAGCGGGCCGGGCGGGTCGCCGGAATCGCTGTCAGGCACGCGCAGTTGAGGCACAAGCCGAACGCGGAGAAGCGCGTCGCGCTGGTCTTCACGGCGTACCCGACGAAGCACTCCCGGGTCGGCAACGCGGTCGGTCTGGACACGCCCGCTTCGGCGGTGCGGGTGCTGGACGCGCTGCGGGACGCCGGGTACGGGGTGAGCGGATACCCGTCCGAGGGCGACGAGTTGATCCACCGGCTCATCGAGGCCGGTGGGCATGACGTGGAGTGGCTGACCGAGGAGCAGTTGGCGTCGGCGCCCGCGCGGGTGCCGCTCGCCGACTACCAGGCGTGGTTCGACAAGCTGGACCCGGAGCTGCGGGACGCGATGACCGAGGCGTGGGGCGAGCCGCCGGGTTCGCTGTACGTCGACGGGGACGACATCGTCCTGGCCTCCCTCCAGTTCGGGAACGTCGTCGTGATGATCCAGCCGCCGCGCGGCTTCGGGGAGAACCCGATCGCGATCTACCACGACCCGGACATGCCGCCGTCGCACCACTACATGGCCGCGTACCGCTGGCTGGACAACTCTTTCGGCGCCGACGCGATCGTCCACATGGGCAAACACGGCACGATGGAGTGGCTGCCGGGCAAGGGCCTCGGCCTGTCCGGCGGTTGTGCTCCGGACGCGGTCCTCGGGGACCTGCCGCTGATCTACCCGTTCATCGTCAACGACCCCGGCGAGGGGACGCAGGCGAAGCGGCGCGGGCACGCGACCGTCGTCGACCACCTGGTGCCGCCGATGGCCCGCGCGGACACGTACGGGGACCTCGCGAAGCTGGAGCAGCTCCTCGACGAGTACGCCCTCGTGAGCGATCTCGACCCGGTGAAGGCGCCTGCGGTGCGGGCGCAGATCTGGACGCTCGTGAAGGCCGCCGAGCTCCATCACGACCTGCATGTCGACGAGCAGCCCGGCGACGACGACTTCGACGAGTTCGTCATGCACATCGACGGCTACCTGTGCGAGATCAAGGACGTGCAGATCCGCGACGGGCTGCACATCCTCGGCGGCGGGCCCGTCGACGAGGCGCGCGTGAACCTCGTCCTGGCCGTGCTGCGCGCCTCCCAGGTGTGGGGCGGGCAGGCCAACGCGCTGCCCGGTCTGCGGTCCGCCTTCGCTGCTCATTTCGGGCTGGTGGAGAAGGAGTTGCTGGCCGAGCCGGGTGCCGCGGTGAAGGTGCCGGTGGAGCTGAGCGAGCTGGTGGAGGGGCCCGCGCGGACCGCCGCCGACGCGATCGATCTGCTGGAGCAGCTGTGCCGGCGGGTCGCGCTCGGCATGGAGGAGCGGGAGTGGTCGTCAACTGCCGTTCCCGCGCTGGTGCGTGAGGTGCTCGGGACCGAACTGCCCGACGCCGTCGCCGTGCTGGAGTTCGCGTGCACCGAGGTCGTGCCGCGGCTGGCGCGTACGACGGACGAGATCGGGCACATCCTGCGTGCGCTGGACGGGGGTTACGTCCCCGCCGGGCCCTCCGGGTCCCCGACACGCGGGCTCGTCAACGTCCTGCCGACCGGCCGCAACTTCTACTCCGTCGACCCCAAGGCCATTCCCTCGCGGCTGAGTTGGGAGGTCGGGCAGGCGCTCGCGGACTCGCTCGTGCAGCGGTACCTGGCGGACACCGGGGAGTACCCGAAGTCCGTCGGCCTCACCGTCTGGGGCACCTCCGCGATGCGCACCCAGGGCGACGACATCGCCGAGATCCTCGCGCTGCTGGGCTGCCGTCCGGTGTGGGACGACGCGTCCCGCCGCGTCACCGGCTTCGAGGTCGTCCCCCTGGACGAGCTGGGCCGTCCCCGCATCGACGTCACCGTCCGCATCTCCGGCTTCTTCCGGGACGCGTTCCCGCACGTCGTGGGGCTCCTCGACGACGCCGTACGCGCCGTCGCGGACCTGGACGAGCCCGCCACGGGGAACTTCGTCAAGGCCCACGCCGACGAGGACACGGCCGAGCACGGCGACCGACGCCGGGCCACCGCCCGCATCTTCGGCTCCAAGCCGGGGGCGTACGGCGCCGGGTTGCTGCCGCTGATCGACGCGCGCAACTGGCGCTCCGACGCGGATCTCGCCGAGGTGTACGCGGTGTGGGGCGGTTACGCGTACGGGCGCGGGCTGGACGGGCGGGCGGCTCGGGGGGACATGGAGACGGCGTTCAAGCGGATCGCCGTCGCCGCGAAAAACGTGGACACGAGAGAGCATGACCTCGTCGACGCGGACGACTACTTCCAGTACCACGGCGGCATGGTCGCCATGGTCCGCCACCTGACCGGGGTCAACCCCGAGGCGTACGTGGGGGATTCGGCCACGCCGGACCAGGTGAAAACCCGCACCCTCGGCGAGGAGACCCACCGCGTGTTCCGCGCGCGCGTGGTCAACCCCCGCTGGATGGCGGCGATGCGGCGGCACGGGTACAAGGGCGCGTTCGAGATGGCCGCGACCGTGGACTACCTGTTCGGGTACGACGCGACGGCCGGTGTGGTCGACGACTGGATGTACGAGAAGCTCAGCGCCGAGTACGTCTTCGACCCGGAGAACCGGGACTTCATGAAGAAGTCCAACCCGTGGGCGCTGCGCGGGATCACGGAGCGGCTGCTCGAAGCCGCCGACCGCGGGCTGTGGGCGGAGCCCGACGCGGACACGCTGGAGCGGCTGCGTGCCACGTACCTGGAGCTTGAAGGCGACTTGGAGGGCGACCAGTGAGTACTCCGTTTCCGTTCACGGCAGTTGTGGGGCAGGACGATCTGCGGCTCGCGCTGCTGCTGAACGCCGTGTCTCCCGCTGTGGGGGGCGTGCTGGTGCGCGGGGAGAAGGGCACCGCGAAGTCGACTGCTGTGCGGGCGCTTTCGGCGTTGTTGCCTGCTGTGGATGTGGTGGCCGGGTGCCGGTTCTCGTGTGATCCTGCGGCTCCTGACGCGGCTTGTCCTGATGGGCCGCACGAGGCGGGCGGGGGGTCTCAACGGGCTGCCCGGATGGTCGAGTTGCCTGTCGGGGCGTCCGAGGACCGGCTGGTGGGCGCGCTGGACATCGAGCGGGCGCTTGCCGAGGGTGTGAAGGCGTTCGAGCCGGGGCTCCTCGCCGACGCTCATCGCGGGATTCTGTACGTCGATGAGGTCAACCTCCTGCACGACCACCTCGTGGACCTGTTGCTCGACGCCGCTGCCATGGGGGCCTCCTACGTCGAGCGCGAGGGCGTGTCCGTGCGGCATGCCGCTCGGTTCCTGCTCGTCGGGACCATGAATCCCGAAGAAGGCGAATTGAGGCCTCAACTGTTGGACCGGTTCGGGTTGACCGTCGAGGTCGCCGCGTCCCGGGAGCCCGATCAGCGGGTGGAGGTCGTGCGGCGGCGGCTCGCGTACGACGACAACCCCGCCGAGTTCTCGGCGCGTTGGGAAGGCGAGGAGGCTGCCGTACGGCAACGGATCGTTGCCGCGCGGGAGTTGTTGCCGTCGGTGCGGCTCGGGGACGGGGCGTTGCGGCAGATCGCGGCTACCTGTGCGGCGTTCGAGGTCGACGGGATGCGGGCCGACATCGTGATGGCGCGGACCGCGACCGCGCTGGCCGCGTGGGCGGGGCGGACCGAGGTGTTGGCGGAGGATGTGCGGCAGGCGGCGTTGCTGGCGTTGCCTCATCGTCGTAGGCGGAATCCCTTTGACGCGCCGGGACTTGATGAGGACAAGCTCGACGAGACGTTGGAGGAGTTCTCGGGGGAGTCTCCTGAGGACGATCCTGATCCGGACGGGCCCGGTGGGGGTGGTGGGCAGCCGTCGCCGCAGGACGGGCAGGGGGACGGCGGTGCCGCCGCTCAGC
>NZ_LIRL01001121.1 GCF_001419795.1 Streptomyces niveiscabiei | reverse complement strand
GGGTCCGGCGGGGCGGCCCGCAGGGGGCGTCGCCGGCGAAGGACGGCGGCCTGGCCGATCCGGAGGCGGCGCGGCGGCGTGCCGAGCGGCGGGCCGCGCGGATCACCGCCGGTGTCGTGGAGTTGGAGCAGCGGCTCGGCGATCTGGTCCGGTCGGGGCTCGCGGGGGCCGAGCGGGAGGGGTACGGGCTGTGGGAGGAGACGGCGGCCCGGATGGTCGACGCGCAGGCGCCGGGGCTCGCCGCGCGCGTGCGCGAGGTGGGCGCGATACCGGCCTCCGGCCCCGGCTGGCCGTCCCGCCTGCTGGAGGAGTGCGCCCTGCTGCACCTCCTGACCCGGGCCTGGCTCCACCGGGCCGACCTGCCCGAGGAGTTGGCGGCGGCGGTCCGAACGCACATCGGCCTGCCGGCGACCCCGTCCGGCCCGCCGGTCCTCGACGACTGGCTCGTCCTGGCCCAGTACGACACGTCGGACGGCAAGCTGACGACCCGCCGCATCTGGCTGTACGGCGCGGCCACCGGGCGTACGGCGCTGGTCCTCTCGTACGGGCCTGCGGGCCGCGCGCCCGAACTCTCCCTGCCCGTCGGCCTGTCCGTGCGCGCGGAGGTCACCGCCTACCCGGTCGGCCCCCGAGTCGCCCTGGGGGACCTCTCCGCCGCTCCGGTCCCGACGGCCCTGCGGCCTCCCGGTGTCACGCCGGGCGAGGCCACCGCTCTCTACGGCACCGCGCTCCGGGCCGATCCGTGGCTGGAATCCGTGCCGGTGACGCTGGGCGGGGTCGTGCCGACTCCCGTCGGTGACTCCTGGCACCTCGCGGATCTGGAGGGGAAGACCGCGCTTCCCCTGACCCCGGCCGCTCTGTCCCGTTCCGGGCTCTGGCGGCTCGTCGCGCTCTCCGGCGGGGCTCCCGTCACGGTGTTCGGGGAGTTCGGGCATCGGGGGTTCACACCGCTGACGGCATGGTCACCCGATCGGGGTGAACCGATCGCGGGGTTCGTTCCGATCTCCTCGTGAAGGCACCGACATCGCAAGAAAGGGCGGGGTCATGAACCAGGAAAGGGCGGGGGCATGAACGGCACATCTTCATCCGGTCTCTGGGACGAGTTGGTCACGGCGGCGCTGCTGGGGACGAATCGGCGGTCGGTCACGGAGGCGGTGGGCGCGCGCGGCGGGGACTCGTCGCCGGGTTCGGCTCGGGGGCGAGCGCCGGATCCGCCTGACGGCCCTCTCGCCGAACCGCCTCGCCCGAAAGACGCCCCCGCCGTCCTCCTCGACGCCGCCGCCACGGAAACCCTCCGTCGCAGGGCCGGTCTCCTCCCCGGGCTCGCCGCGCCCCCTCTTCCGCTGTCCCCGGAAGACCTCCGGCGCCCCCTGCCGGCTCCGGCCGCCCGGCGTCTGGCGCTCCTGCTCGCCGACCGTGCCGCGCAGGCAGGTGGCCGGCGGGGAGCCGCCCCGGACCTCATGGAGCTGCTCCCGCAGTGGCTGGCGGCGGCCAACGCGCACGGGTACGCGCCGCCTCCTCAGGTGCTCCCCGCGTTGCTGGACGCGGCCAGGGGGCGGACCGATCTGCGGCCGGCGGCGCTGGAGTTCGCGGGGCCGAGGGCGCTGTGGCTGGCGCGGCTCAACCCGGACTGGCGGTTCGCGCTGCGGGCGACGGCCGGGGACGGGGTGGCGCTGCCGGGGCCCGAGGAGACCGAGCGGGTACGGCGGCTGTGGGAGGAGGGGCTGTTCGCGGAGCGGGTCACGCTGCTGATGGCACTCCGCGCGCGGGACGCCGACGGGGCGCGCGAACTGCTCACGGACACGTGGGCGACCGAACGTGCCGAGGACCGCCTGATGTTCCTGGACTCCCTGCGGGCCGGGCTCGGTCCGCGCGACGAGCCGTTCCTGGAGCAGGCCCTCTCCGACCGCAGCCGCAACGTGCGCTCGACGGCGGCGGAACTGCTCTCCGCGCTGCCCGGTTCGGCGCTGGCCGCGCGGATGGCGGCCCGCGCGGGTACGTGCGTCGCCGTCGACCACCTGGCCGAGGTTCCGACGATCGGGGTGGAGGCACCGCACGAGTGCGACGCGGGCATGGAGCGCGACGGGGTGATCAGGACGGCTCCGACGGGGCGCGGTGAACGGTCGTGGTGGCTGGGCCAGTTGGTGGAGGCGGCGCCGCTCGGTGCGTGGCCGGCGCGGCTGGGGGGCCGGACGCCGGAGGAGATCGTCGCGATGCCGGTGGCGGACGGGTGGGCCGACGAGCTGCACGCGGCGTGGTGCCGGGCCGCCGTGCGGCAGGGGGACGCGGAGTGGTCGCGGGCGCTGCTCGGGGCGCCCTCGGCGCCGGAGGCGGGCGGGCCCGGCGCCGTCTCGCTGGCCGAGCGCGCGCGGCTCCTCGGGACACTGGCGCCGGCCGAACGCGCCGACTGGGTCGCCGGGTTCATCGCCGCGCACGGGCTGTCCGAGGCGTTCCAGCTCCTCGGGGTCTGCGCGGTCCCCTGGGCCCCGGCCCTCGGGCGCGCCGTCGTCGACGCCCTCGACATCGCCCGCGACGCCGGCAGCTACCCGTGGAGCTTCAGCGGCGTCATGGGCCTCGCCGAACGCTGCCTCGCCCCCGAGGAGGCCACCCGCCTCGACGCGCTCCTCTCCATCCCGGAGGAGTCCGAGAACACCGCCCCCGGCGCCGGAAGCTACTGGGCGGAGGCGTTCCAGAGACTCGCGGCGACACTGCGGCTACGGGGCGAGATGCGGCGGGAACTGGAGGGGGCATGAGGCCGGAGGGGACGGGGACGGGGCGTTCGAGGCGCGGTGATCGCGTCGCGAAAGCCGGAGGGAGCGAGGCGAGGCGCTCGGGGTGCGGCGACCACCTCGCGAAAGCCGGAAGAAGCGGGGCAAGGCGCCCGGCGCACAGCGACCACCTCAGGAAAGCCGGAGAAAGCGGGGCGAGGCACACGGCACACGACTGCTGCCGCCGGGAAGCCGACGCGAGTGCGGCCCTCTTGGCGGAAGCCGGCAGGGAGGCACCATGAGGCCGGACCAGGTGAGGGTGCGCCGCGCAGGGTACGGATGCGACCGGCGCCGCTCCCCGGGCCCCTCAGCCCCCGGAAACCGCCGACTGCCGCACATTCCCCCGCACCCACTCCACGATCGACTGAGTCGTGGCCCCGGGAGTGAAGATCTCCGCGACGCCCTGTTCCTTGAGGGGCGGGATGTCGGCCTCGGGGATGATGCCGCCGCCGAAGACGAGGATGTCGTCGGCGGAGTGTTCGCGCAGGAGGGCGATGACCGCGGGGAAGAGCGTGTTGTGGGCGCCGGAGAGGATGGAGAGGCCGATCGCGTCGGCGTCCTCCTGGATCGCCGTGTCGACGATCTGTTCCGGGGTCTGGTGGAGGCCGGTGTAGATGACCTCCATCCCGGCGTCGCGCAGCGCACGCGCGATGACCTTGGCCCCGCGGTCGTGGCCGTCGAGCCCCGGCTTGGCCACCACGACGCGGATCCGGCCGGCTGCCACACCCATCACTGCCTCCCTGGAGGGATCGCCTCGTCGGTGCCCCTGTGGCCCGGACGCCCCAGGCCCACAGTGGCACGAGAAGTGAACGAACGTTTCCTACAGCTTCCCGCAACCTGCCGTTTCACGGCGAAGGGCGAGGGGCACATCACACAGTGGGACACGTTCGCCGCGCACCGCTCCCCTCGCAGCACGGGGGAACAAGCGCAACGGGAGCCGCAACGAGGTCGCCATACCGCCGCGCCGTGGCCGCGCGCCGCGGCGGTACGGCGAGTCGGCGCAGGCAACTGGGGGCACCTCCCGAGCCACAGGCTCCGGGGGGAGGGCACGAGCAGAGCAGGTACGGCACGACAGCGGGGAAGCCTCGTCGCCACACCGGCAAGGACCCTCGCCGCGTCACGGGCGATCGCGCGGCCCGGCCACCCCCTCCGCACCGCCCCCGTCCCCTATACACATCTGACGCTGCCG
>NZ_LIRL01001120.1 GCF_001419795.1 Streptomyces niveiscabiei | reverse complement strand
GTCCCTCACCCCCGCCGCGCCAGCCACCCCGCCTTCTTGCGTACCGCAGGGCTCGGGTCATCCGCATGGGACTCCGCCAGAGCCGCCGCCGCACGCGCCTCGGACCGGGCGAACTTGGCGACGAGTTCAGCCGCCATCGCCCGGACGTGAGCGTCCGGGTCCGAGGCGAGGTGCCGCAGCCCCGGTTCAAGAACCCGGTCCGCGCCCGGCGCACAGGTGTCCCCCTTGCACCGGTCGCACGCCAGCGCATGGAACGCCGCGACCCTGACCTTGGCATCGGGATCGTCCGCCATCGCGATCAACTCCCCCATCGACTCCACGTCCACCAGATGATCGAGCAGTCGGCAGCACCCCTCCCGAACCCCCGCGTCCCCGCTCTTCAACCCCGACCGAATCGCCGCAAGCGCCCCGTCCCCACGCCGCAGCAACTCCCGGTACGCCGCACCAACGCGCTGGGGATCCCCCAGACACGCAACCAAAGCCTCGTCATCGGTCCTGACAAATCCGAGCATTCTCTCAGCATCCGCTCACGCCCGCCCCCAGGCAAAGCATTTCCGCTGGGCCGGCGACGAACAGTCCCCGGCGGACACGGAGTACATAGCGGAGGACGACTTCAGGGTGCCGGAGGAGTGGGCGCGCGACCCGCCCCGCACCAACACGTGAGCGCCCTCCCCCGGTACGGGAAAGGGCGCTCAGCGAACCGAACCGAACCGGCGTGCGGCGTCGGTCAGTTGTGGCTGTGCAGGATCTCGTTCAACCCGCCCCACACCGCGTTGTTCGGCCGAGCCTCGACCGTCCCGGTCACGGAGTTGCGGCGGAAGAGGATGTTCGACGCGCCCGACAGCTCGCGGGCCTTGACGATCTGGCCGTCCGGCATGGTAATGCGGGTGCCGGCGGTGACGTAGAGGCCCGCCTCGACGACGCATTCGTCGCCCAGGGCGATACCGACTCCGGCCTCGGCCCCGATGAGGCAGCGCTCGCCGATGGTAATGCGGACGTTGCCGCCCCCGGACAGCGTGCCCATCGTGGACGCGCCGCCCCCGATGTCGGACCCGTCCCCGACGACGACCCCGGCGGAGATACGGCCCTCGACCATGGACGTACCGAGCGTCCCCGCGTTGAAGTTGACGAAGCCCTCGTGCATCACGGTCGTGCCCTCGGCGAGGTGCGCACCGAGGCGGACCCGGTCGGCGTCGGCGATGCGGACGCCCTTGGGGGCGACGTAGTCGGTCATGCGGGGGAACTTGTCGATGGACGTCACCTGGAGGTGCAGCCCCTCGGCGCGCGCGTTCAGCCGGACCTTCTCGACGTCGTCCACGGCGACCGGCCCCAGCGAGGTCCACGCCACGTTCGCGAGGAACCCGAACATCCCGTCGAGGCTCAGCCCGTGCGGCTTCACGAGCCGGTGGGAGAGCAGGTGCAGCCGCAGATACACGTCGTGCGCGTCGACCGGCTTCTCGGCCAGCGAGGAGATGACCGTACGGACCGCGACGACCTCGACACCCCGGCGCGCGTCGGCGCCGATCGCCTTCGCCGCGCCCTCCCCGAGCAGCTCGACCGCCTGCTCGGCCGACAGCCGCTCACTCCCCGAGGGCCCGGGCCCGGCGTCGAGCGAGGGGGCGGGGAACCACGTGTCGAGTACGGTCCCGTCAGCGGCGATGGTCGCGAGGCCCGCGGCCACCGCGCCGCCGGTACCAGGTGCAGTCGTGTCACTCATGAGGGAAACCTAACCGGCGAATGCCCCCAGAAGCGAACCAGCCGCCGGGTGTCTCAGGGTACGAACGACCAGCCCACCGACGGAGACAGTACGAGGCACCCCGGGCCGGCGCCCCTGACAACCCTCCGGCATCTGGGCCGGCACCCCTGACAGCCCTGCGGCACCCGGGCCGACACCCCTGACAACCCTCCGGCACCCAAGCTGGCGCCCAGCAACCCCCGGCACACCGAGAAGCGCACAGGCAAGCACTCCGCCCACGTCCCCCTGCCCCCGGACCAGACCCAGAC